>CAISIP010000331.1 GCA_903885415.1 uncultured beta proteobacterium | reverse complement strand
GTCTCGGTGCCATAGAGCTGGATGAAGTGGCCCTTGCCGCCGGTGCGTTTCCAGTCCACCAGCGGCAGGTTTTGCACCTTGCTGATGCCGATGTCGCGAAATACCGGAATCCCTTCCTGCTCCATGAAAGCGTCGTAGGGAGTGGGCTGCTTGCGGAACTCGCCGAAACCGGCCTTCTTGCCGCCGGAGGGTTCGTGCCAATGGGTCTGGTCTTTGTCGTGGGGCATGGATGCTCGCTGTGTGCTGCGCCGCAGGCGGGCGCGGGGGCTGGTTCGGTGTTCCTTCATACGGAACACGGTTCCTTTATTTGAACCGATCGGTATTTAACCATATACTTTGTTCGGCGTCAAAAACCGGGCTTGGAAAATGCCCGGCGCGCGTCCGGTGCGCCGCGCCGCGGCGCGCATTCAAGGAGTCTTGCGGTGCGATCTATTTGGTGTGTGGTTTTGTTGGCAGCGGTCTGGGGGCAGGGGGCACTGGCGCAGGCGCCGGCGCCGCACCAGGCGATCTTTATGTACAAGGGCGCCGACCGCGACGCGCGGCTGGTCGAGCGTGCGAAGCAGGAGGGCAGCGTCTCGGTCTACACCTCGCTGGCGCCGACCGAAGCCACGCCGTTGGGCGAGGCTTTCGAGAAGAAATACGGCGTCAAGGTGCAGTTCTGGCGCGGCCTGAGCGATGGCGTGGTGCAGCGCATTATTTCCGAGGCGCGCGGGCGGCGCCATACCTTTGACGTGGTCGAGACCAACGGGCCCGAGGTCGAGTCGCTGGCGCGCGAGCAGGTGCTGTCCGAATTTTTCAGCCCCCATCTGGCCGACATACCCGCGAGCTCGCTGCCCAAGCACGGCATGTGGGCGCCCGACCGGCTGAATTTTTTCATCGTGGCCTACAACACCAACAAGGTCAAGCGCGAAGACCTGCCCAAAACCTACGAGGGTTTTCTGGAGCCGAAATGGAAGGGCCGTATTTCGATGGAGGCGACCGATTCGGAGTGGATGGCCGGCGTGGTCAAGCAGTGGGGCGAGGCGCGCGGCATGGGCTTCATGCGCAAGCTGTCCGATATGAAGCCCGATATGCGCAAGGGCCATGTGCTGCTGGCGCAGCTGATCTCGTCGGGCGAGGTCGAAGTCGGCCTGACCGCCTACCACGCCAACGCCGAGTCCTTCAAGCGCCGCGGCGCGCCGGTCGACTGGGCGCCGGTTGAACCGGTGATCGCGCGGCCGCAGGCGATCGGCATCGCGCGCAACGCGCCGCACCCCCACGCCGCCTTGCTGTTCACCGATTTCGTGCTGTCGCGCGAAGGCCAGGAGATGCTCGCCGCGATGGGGCGCAGCCCGGCGAGCCGCGCCGTCAAAACCGAGACCAGCGCGATCAACTATGTGATGTCGGACCCGGTCGTGATCCTCGACGAGAACGACAAGTGGGTGAAGCTGTGGGACAAGCATTTCATGGGCAAGTAGGGGCCGGGCGTCTCGCAGGCGATGGACTGCAAGCTGGGCACCGGAGCCGCGGCGGGGGTCACAGGCGCTCAGTGAATGAAACGGATGTCGCGCACCACCGAGTTGGCGCCCACCGCTCCAGCGTCGCGGATCGATGGGTAGGTGGATACCCAATAGGTGCTTGGCATAGGGGCTATGTCAGCCGCCAAGGTAGGTGCCGCCGTTCACATGCAGGACCTGGCCGGTGATGAAGCGCGCGCCGTCGCTGGCCAAAAAGCGCACCGAATCGGCCACTTCCTGCGCGCTGCCGCGCCGGCCCAGCAGCGGCCGATGTTTCGCGTGGTGCGCGGGTTGCGCCGACGCGCTGGCGCTGTCGCGTTGGGTGTCGAGCATGCCGGGCGCGACGCAGTTGACGGTGATGCCGCTGTCGGCGAAGTCGTGAGCGAGCGCGCGCGTCATCCCGACCAGGCCGGCCTTGGCGGTCACCACATGGACCCGGTTCGCAGCGCCGGTGTGCGCAGTCAGCCCGCCGATATTGACCACCGCCGCGCGCGGCGAGGCCTTGAGCAGTGCGAGCGCGCCCTGGGTGCAGAAGAAGGCGCCGTCGAGCACGACGCGCAGCGTGGCGTGCCAGTCGTCGGCGCTGATCTCGGCCAGCGGTGCCTCGCGCCGGTTCGCGGCGTTGTTGACCAGCACATCGATGCGGCCCCAGGCGCTGGCGATGGCGGCGATCATCGCTTGCACCGCCGTCTGGTCGGCGACGTCGGCGACGCATAGCATCGCCGTGCCGCCGCTGCGGATGATTGCGTCGACGACGCTGCGGCCTTCGGCCACCGAACTGCGCACGTTGACGGCCACCGCGTGGCCGCTGGCGGCCAGCGTGAGCGCGATCGCGCGTCCGACGTTGCGCCCGGCTCCGGTGACCAGCGCAACCGGCTGCGCGAGGGGCATGGCGCTTGTGCTCATCGACGCGGCATCAGGTGCTGGCGCTCGAGCGCGGGAAATGCGCCACCGGGGCGTCGAACAGCGCCGCGATGCCGTGCGCGAGCTGCTGTGCGTGCGGCGCTGCCATCGCGCCGTGCGCGCAGTTGGCGTTGAACTTGTGCAGCAGGTCGGCGTCGGACAGCGGATGCGCCACGCCGCCTTTGAAGAAATCCTGCCGGTGCTCGTGCACGCTGCCGTCCTCGAGCGTCACGCGCAGGTGGCCGGTGAAGCGCTTCGGGTAGGGGTTGGCCGGGTCGACCGTGTAACGCACCCGCGACGCGATGCGCAGCAGCAACGGGTCCCGGACCTGTTCGTCCAGGTACTCACCGAGCCCGGCGTTGTCGTGCACGATCGCCACCGCGATCGCGTAGGGGATGCTGAACTTCGCCGCGTAGGCGTTGGGCGGCGCGGCCTTGAGATGCAGCGGTTCCCACAGCCGGTGGACGATGCCTTCGGCGGTTTCGCATTCGATCTGCGCGATCGCCATCGGGTCGATGCCGCGCGCACGCCAGGCGCGTGCGCAGTCGATGAAGGGGTGCGCCATGGTGCCGCAGGCGTAGGGCTTGAAGGCGATGGTGGTCCAGATCCAGTCGCTGCCGAAGCCGCGCAGCATGGCCTCGAAGTCGCCGTCCGCGGTGTTGGCAAAACCGTGGAAGAAGCCGTGCTGGCCTTCGAATACCGTGCGCGGTCCCTTGAAGCCCGCCAGCGCCAGCCGAACCGCGCGGTAGCCCGACTGCGCCGCCCAGCCCGGGTGCATGCGCTTGGTCCAGGCGCCGTCGGCGAGGTACTCGATGATGCCGCTGGCCATGCTGCCGGCGATGCCGAAGGCGTTGACCGTTTGCGCCTGCGTCAGGCGCAGCGCAGCGCCCAGGCCCGCGACCGCGCCCATCACGCCGAAGACCGCGGTCGGGTGAAAGCCGGCCTGGTGCACCTTCATCGGCGCGACGGCGCACAGCCGGCACATCACTTCGACGCCGACGGCGATGCCGCGCAGCAGGTCGGACCCCGACAGCGCGTGGCGCTCGGCCGCCGCCAGCAGCGCCGGAACGACCACCGCGCCGGCATGCACCGGTCCGCCTTCGTAGGTGTCGTCGAAGTCCTCGCCGTGCGCTGCCGTGCCGTTGACAAAGGCCGCGCCCTCGACGCCCAGCTTCGCGTCGTGGCCGATGACGCTGCAGGGCCCGTCCTGGTCGATGGCGGCCATTGCGGCCAGCACATAGTCTTCGCGCCGCGCGGCGACGCAGATGCCGGCGATGTCGAGCACCAGCCGGCGCGCGACCGCGCCGGCTTTGGCGTCGTCCTGCGGCCGGCACAGCGCGATCGCTGTGGCCAGGCGTTCGGCCACGCTCGCTGGCGCGCTGGTAGGGGCTTGCGGTGGCACGGTGCGGCGCGGTCCGGCTACGGAGGGCGTGCGGATCAGGTCGCCGCGGCGATCAGGTCGCCCATGCCGGCGCAGTGCGCGATGTCCATCGCCACGCTCCAGGCGCGCGCGGACTTCTCAGCGCCCAGAATCGGATCGCTCTGGCCGCAGAACTTGGCGCGCAACTGGGCGTCGCTCATCGGGCGCTCGACGCTTCCGATCGCATGCTCGACAAAGCGATGCAGCGTGCGGCCGTCGCGGGTGCGGATGGTGATGTCCGAAGAGGCCTCGTGCACCGTGTCGTCGACGATGGCCTCGACGCGCGCGCGCAGCGCCTGCACCTCGGGCCGGTTGACGACCGCGTCGGTGTACTCATGCTCGCCCGCCTGGCCGTACAGCAGCCCGACGGCACAGCTGTGGTAGACGCTGAACTTGCTCTCGAGTCCGGTCGACGGTGTCTTCTTGCCGGTGAGTTCGAGCACCAGCGAGTGCACCCGGATGCTGACGCTGTCGATGTCCTCGGCTTTCAGGCCGTGCTCTTCGCGCAGCTGCACACAGCCGTCGATGCTGGGGTGGATCACGATGCCGCAGGCAAAGGGCTTGTAGGTGTTGAGGGCGACTTCCCAGCTATGGCCCAGCTTGTCGGTGACCTGCGACCAGTCGGTTTTGTCGGAAAAGACCTGCAGCAGCCCGCGCGGTGCTTCGAGCGCCCGCTTGGACGCGGTGTAGCCGTGCTTGGCCATCAGCGCCGACATCAGCCCGGCCTTGGCGGCGCCGCCGGGGTGAAAGGGCTTGGTCATGGTGCCGAACTGTTCGCGCACACCGATCGGTTGCGAGGCGGCGATGCCGATGGCCATCTGGGTGCGTGCGGCGTCGAGCCCGAGCAGCCGGGCGCAGGCAGCGGCGCTGCCGAGCATGCCGGTGGAGCCGGTAATGTGCCAGCCGCGGTCGTAGTGGTCGGGATAGATCGCGTTGCCGACCCGGCACGACACCTCGATGCCGATCACGATCGCGTCGAGCAGTTCGCGCCCGCTGCGTCCCAGGTGCTCGGCCAGCGCCAGCGCCGCAGGCGCCACCGGGCCGGCCGGATGGATGATGGTGCGCAGGTGCGTGTCGTCGAAGTCGAAGGTGTGCGAGCTGATGCCGCCGAGCAGCGCCGCGTTGGCCAGGTCGACCTTTTCGCGGCGCCCGAGTATCGACGCCTGCGGCGCGGGCGAGAGTTCCATCACCGCCGCCAGCGCGGCCTGCAGGGTCTCGTGCGTCGACGGGCCGATGGCGCAGCCGACCCAGTTGGCGAATGTGCGGTGGGCCTCGCGGTCGACTGCGTCGCTCCAACCCCTGGACGGATGGCCGACGGCGAATTCGGCCAGCATCTGGCTGATAGCGGGTGCGTGGGGGTCGGCTTTTACCTTGCTGTTGATGGCCATGGGTCTTCCGGAAAATAGGGGTTTATTCGAGGTCGATCTTGCGCGCCTTGACCAGTCGCGACCACTTGTCGATGTCGGTCTTGATGTAGCTGGCGAACTGCTCGCTCGTCATCGGCATGGTGTCGAGCGCTTCGGACGCCAGCTTGTCGCGCAGCTCGGGCGTGTTGATCAGCTGGTTGATTTCGGTGTTCAGCCGGCTGACGATCGCTGCGGACATTTTCGCCGGGCCCATGATGCCGTACCACTGCACGCCGTCGAAGCCCTTGAAGCCGAGTTCGGCCATCGTCGGCACTTCGGGCAGCAGCCGGTGGCGTCGGGCGCCGGTGACGGCCAGCGGGCGTATCTTGCGCGCGCTGATGTGCGGCAGCGCCGCCGCCAAGCCGGGGAACATCGCCTGCGTCTGGTTGCCCAGCACGTCGACGATGGCCGGGCCGATGCCGCGGTACGGCACATGGACCATGAAGGTCTGGCTGTCTTCCTTGAACTGCTCCATCACTAGGTGGGTCAGCGTTCCCTGGCCGGCCGAACCGTAGCTCAGCCGCGCCGGGTTGGCTTTCAGGTGGGCGACGAACTCCTTGACCGACTGGACCGGCAGCGCAGGGTTGACGACCAGCACATTGGGCGTTCCGCCGACCATGCCGATCGCGGTAAAGCCGTTGACCGCGTCGTAGGGCAGCTTGCGCACCGCCGGGTTGGTTCCATGCGTGCCCACATAGCCGAGCATCAGCGTGTAGCCGTCGGGCGCCGCGCGGGTGACCAGCTGCGCGGCGATGGTGCCGCCGCCGCCGCTCTGGTTGTCGACGATGAAGCTCTGGCCGAGCACGCGTCCGAGCCGGTCGCCCATGGTGCGCGCGACCAGGTCGACGCCCCCGCCGGGCGCCACCGGCGCGATGATCTTGATCGGCTTGCTCGGCCAGGCATCCTGCGCCGCGCCCAGCAGCGGCAGCGCGCCAAGTCCCAGGGCAATCGCTTGCAGCGTGTTTCTGCGGTCCATAGCATCTCCGTTTGGCGATCGGGCCGACCGAACCCGATCTGTTGTCCCTGTATACGGAACGATGGTCTGTTATGTTGAACGCCACCGATTAGAATGCACCCCGGCATGGCTGTCAAGGCAATGCCGGCCGTGGTGCCCCATCGGGTGCCGATTTTTTTGCCGCCGCCGCGGCGCTTTGTCAAACCGTTTCCGGAGGACCCGAAGCCATGGCACATACCGACACATTCCTGCTCGCGGGCGTGATGGGCTGGCCCATCATGCATTCGCGCTCGCCGATGATTCACAACTACTGGTTTGCCCGGCACCAGCTCGCCGGCGCCTATGTGCCGCTGGCGATCCGGCCCGAGGGTTTGGAGCAGGCGCTGCGCGCGCTGCCCGCGCTGGGCTTCGCCGGCTGCAATGTGACGATTCCGCACAAGCAGGAGGCGATGCGCATCGTCGACGAGGTGCACGAGTCGGCGCGCGCCATCGGCGCCATCAGCTGCGTGACGGTGCGCCCCGACGGCAGCCTGCTGGGCAGCAACAACGACGCCTTCGGCTTCATCCGCAATCTGCGCCGGCAGCAGCCGCACTGGCGCGCCGACGCCGGTCCGGCGGTGGTGATCGGCGCCGGTGGTGGTTCGCGCGCGGTGTGCTACGGATTGCTGCAGGAGGGTGTGCCCGAGATACGGCTGGTCAACCGCAGCGCGCAGCGCGCGCGCGCGGTGGCACAGGCCTTGGGCGGCGCGGTCCAGGCTTTTGACTGGGAGCAGCGCGGCGAACTGCTGCGCGGCGCGGCGCTGGTGGTGAACACCACCAGCCAGGGCATGGTCGGACAGGGTGCACTCGACATCGCACTCGACGCGCTGCCGGTGACGGCGGTCGTTGCCGATATCGTCTATGTGCCGCTGGAGACGCCTTTGCTGGCGGCCGCGCGCGCGCGCGGCAACCCGACGGTGGGCGGCCTGGGCATGCTGCTGCACCAGGGGCCACTGGCCTGGAAAGCCTGGTTCGGCATCGAGCCCGAGGTCAGCGACGAGCTGCGCCTGCTGGTCGAGCAGAGCCTGTAGCCGCTGTCGGCCGAGGGCTACGCGAGCTTGGCGTGGAAGTGGTCCCAGGCGCGCTGGAACAGCGTGTCGGACCATAGCTTTTCGCGGCACATGGCGAGCTCGTGCGGGGTGAAGACGTAGGGCTTGCCGATTTGCATCGCCATGTACTGGCGGTAGGCGTTTTCTTCCATGTAGTTCGCCAGCACAAAAGCCTCCTGGATGCTCTTGCCCACCGTGACCGCGCCGTGCGACTTCATCAGCGCGGCCGGCCGGTCGCCCAGCGTCGCGGCCAGGCGGTCGGCCATGGCGCGGTTGTTGATCGAGTTGGGCGAGTCGAGCACCGGCACCGGGTAGACCAGCGAACCCTGCGCGTAGACCGGCTCATAGGCGTGGCCGGTCATGGTCAGGAAGGTGGACCATTTGGGGTGCGCATGGACGCAGGCCTGGACGTCGGGCCGGGCCCGGTAGACGCCGGCGTGCAGATGGAACTCGAGCGGCGGCTTGCCCTGGCCGTCGACCAGTCGGCCTTCCATGTCGATGGTGCAGATGTCGTCGACGCTGAGCCGACTGCGCTGGCATGCGCCCATGTTGATCAGCATCCGGTCGCCGTCCAGGCGGATGCTCGCGTGGCCGTTGTAGTCGATGATGTCCGCGCTTTCGAGCATGCGGATGCAGTCGACGAGTTGCTGCTTCAATTCGGTGGGGTCGCCCATGGCGGCTTCTCCTGGTGGTGGCTGAGGATGGGGCGGGTTGCGCGCTGCAGCGGTTTACCAGCCGACCTGGGCCCGGATCTGGGTCCGCCACAGGTCCCAGGCGCGAACGCCCGCACCCTGGTTGACCGCGTCGGCGAGCAGGCCTTCCTGTTCGTCGAGCGCCGCCAGCGGCTCGCCGGCCGCCAGTGCCAGGCTCCAGTGCTGGATGCGTGCGTTGACCTCGGTGTAGACGGCGCGAAAAACCGCCATCGGCAGGCTCGGTCCGCAGGCGACGCTGCCGTGCGCGCGCATCAGCAGCACGTCGCGCTCGCCCAGCGACTCGGCCAGCGCTTCGCCCATGGGCGCGTTGCCCACCAGCATGTCGGTGGCACCGAACTTGTCGCGGATGTCGAACACCGGAACGCCGGCTGCCAGAAAGGCGGCGTTGTGGAACATCGCCTGCATCTTGATGCGAACCAGCCCGAACGGTACGACCGAGGGCGAATGGCTGTGCACCACCGCCATCACGTCGGGCCGCGCCTTGTAGACCGCGCCATGGATGAATCGCTCCAGAAAACTCGCGCGTCCGGCGGCGTTGCAGGCTTGGCTGTCGAGGTCGTACTCGATGATGTCGTCGGGTGTCACCAGCGCCGGCGCCAGCGAGCGCGACATCAGGTAGCGTGCGCCCGATCCGGGGTGGCGCATCGACACATGGCCGAAGCCGTCGACGACGCCTTGCGCTGCCAGCACCCGGCTGGCAGCCGCCAGATCGGCCAGCACGGCGGCGTCGATCGGGCCGGCGGAAACAGGGGAGTTGCTCATGGGCTTTTGCGCGTGCGCGCCTCAGATGACGACGTTGGTCATTATGCCGGCGGGGAAAATTTCCTCCGGCGTGAACTGGCGGTGCGCGATGCCCTGCTGGTGCGTGTACAGCGCCATTTGCTCCCAGGTCGCGCGGTTTTCCTCGATGCCGTAGGGGAAGGGGTCGCCGCCGAAACGATCGCGCATCTTGCGCGCGTAGCTGGTCAGCCAGGCCAAGGGGTAGCGCGAAACGGCCGGGTCGAGCAAACGCTCTATGCTGCGCCGCTTGGACTCCTGGAAGGCGTTGAACAGGTTGCGCGCCACCCAGGGGTTGTCGTCGAGGATGCTCTTTTGCATGGCGATGATGTGCATGATCGGCCAGACCTTGGTGCGGTCGTAGTAGGCCTCTTCCATGTCGAGGAAGTCGGGAAACAGGCGAACGACGTCGGGGTGTCCTTCCAGAAAGCAGGTGGGCGGGCGCGCGATGATCGCGCAGTCGATCTCGCCGGCGGCGAGCAACTGGCTCAGCGACTTGTCGGCCACGCGGGTGAGGCGCACGCCCTCGGGCAGGTTGATCTCGACCTTTTCGACCCGGCCCGGCGCATTGGCGCCGGCCTGGAACCAGTGCACGTCCGACAGCTTCACCCCCATGTCGTTGTGCATCCAGCCGCGCATATAGACGGCTGCCGAATGCGCCCACTCGGGCGAGCCGACCTTCTTGCCGATCAGGTCCTGCACGCTGCGGATGCCGCTTTTCTTGTTGACATAAAAGGCGCTGAAGCGAAACAGCCGCGAGCAGATCACCGGCAGCCCGATGATGTCGCTGTTGGCGCGCGTCACCTGGGTGGCGAACTTGGCGAAGGACAGCTCGGCCAGATGGAATTCCCGGTTCGCGGTGAAGCGCGCAAAGCACTCGTGGTGGCCCAGGTTGGACCAGTTCAGGTCGATGCCTTCGGGCTTGACGGTCCCCAGCCGGATGTCGCGGAAATGGTCGTAGTCGGTGGTCGCGATGGACAGCTGCAGTTGGGTCATGGTGTGGCTTTCGATGGCGGAGGTTTCAGCGGGTTGGATCGGCGCGTCCGGCCGGGTGGCCCGCCGTCCGGGCTCAGGTTGGCAATCACCGCCAGCAGCGTGCGCCGGGTGGCGGCCAGGTCGTGCGCGTCAATGTTGGCGGTCGCCTGGCGGTTGACCTGCTCGGCGCAGGGAATGCTCAGCGCGCGCAGCGCGGCGCCCGCCGGCGCCAGAAATACACGGACTTCCTTGCGGTTGTCGGGCATCTTCTCGCGCCGCAGGTAGTCCAGTTTTTCCATCGCCCGCAGCACCGTGGCCGCCGATGCCTCGCTGACGCCGGCCTGCTCGCTGAGTTGGCGCTGGGTCAATCCGTCGGCCTGCCACAGGATGCGCAGGAAAGTCCAGTGCCCGTAGCGGATGCCGTGCTCGCGCAGGCTGCGTTGCAGGCTGCTCGAGGTGCAGCGAAAGGCGTTCTTGATCAGGTGGGCCATGCGCTCGTCGTGCAAAGCCTCGCGCCATGCCGGACCCGTGCGGCGCTGCACCGGCGCCTGTCCCTTGGCGTTCACTTGGCTTTCTTGATGATGATGTCTTCGAAGGACTTGAGCCATTTGTCCTGATGGTCGAGCGCCAGCACCGGGTCGATGTACTTCACCGCCGTGTTGGCGAAAGGCGAGGGAAACTTCTTGCTCGTCACCACGTAGCTGTTGTCGGCCAGCAGCTTCTGGCCCTCGCCCAGCATGAAGTCGTAGAACAGGATGGCCGTTGCCGGATTGGGCGAGTGTTTGAGCATCGCGATGGTGCTGGGCTGCGCGATCACCGGCGCGATCACCAGGCCTTCG
>CAISIP010000330.1 GCA_903885415.1 uncultured beta proteobacterium | reverse complement strand
CGGTGAGCTTGGCCGCGTAGCGCCCGTCGAGGGGCGAAAGGGCGGCAATAGCAGAGAAGGTCATGGCCCGATTGTAGGTGGCGGACCGCATCACAGCCGCCCCGCAGCGGGCTCGTTTCGCGCCCGTGGCCAATCGCTAGAATGGGCGTTCCTGCAACTACGTTCGCCACATGAAACTCATCGGATCCGGGTCGAGTCCCTATGTACGCAAGGTGCGCATCGTGATGGCCGAAAAAAAGCTCGACTACCATTTGGTCAGCGAGAACGTCTGGTCGGCCGAGACCAAGATCGGCGAGAGCAATCCCCTGGGCAAGGTGCCCTGCCTGGTGATGGACGGCGCCGAGGCGCTGTTCGATTCGCGCGTGATCGTCGAATATCTCGACACCCTGTCGCCGGTCGGCAAGCTGATTCCGGCGCTGGGCCGCGCGCGCGCGGAGGTCAAGACATGGGAAGCGCTGGCCGACGGCGTGCTGGACGCCGCAGTAATGGCTCGGATGGAGGCGACCTGGGACGGCCGCACCGACGCCGAACGCAGCCAGTTGTGGATCGATCGCCAACTCGGCAAGGTGCACGCGAGCCTGAAGGCCATGCACCGTGGCCTCGGTGAAAAACCTTTCTGCGCTGGCATTTACCTGAGCCTGGCCGATATAGCGGTGGGCTGTGCACTCGGCTACCTCGACTTCCGTTTTCCGCAGGTGCCGTGGCGCTCCGATTACCCGACGCTGGCCAAGCTGCAGGACAAGCTGATGCTGCGCGCCAGCTTTGCCGAGACGGTGCCGGCCTGAGCCAGCGCCCGAACCGACCGTCTCAAGAGTTGGCGCGGCGGCGCAGCCAACGCATGGCGGAGCCCACGACCGGCATTTTTTCGTACAGTTCCTGCGCCGCGTCCCAGTAGTCCCGGTGCATGCAGACCAATCCGTCGCGGTTGAAAGCCAGATGGCTGGACCCGCGCACGGTCTGTATTTTCCCGCGGTAGAAGCTGCGAAAACAGAAGCTAAAGTCCCAGGTCAGGAAACACTGGTCGCCATCAAGCAGTCTGGCATGGACCTCGAAGCGCGGCGCTTCCAGCGACTGGTACATGTGTCGGAATATCCGCTGTATCTCTGCGATCCCCTGTACCTCGTTGAAGGGGTCGGTGAAGCGCGCGTCGGTCGCGTAAACCTCGCCCAGCCGGTCCACCGACTCAGGCGTCAGCGTCTCGAATGCGCGAACGACGGCGTCAACGCGTTGTTTCATGATCGGGTCACCCGCCGCACGCAGTAAAAGTAGAGCCGGTAGGGTAGCAGCTCCAGCGCTTTCATCCACAGCGTGAAACGCTTGGGAAAGTGGATCTCGAAATTCCCGCGTGCCCAGCCCTTGAGGATTTCCTGCGCCGCCTGCTCGGGCGAGATCAGCGCTGGCATGCGGAACGCGTTGTGGGCCGTCATCGGCGTGGCGACGAAGCCGGGGCTGATCAGTGAAACGCCAATACCTTTGACCCGCAGGTCAAGGTAGAGCGTCTGCGCCAGGTTGATCAGTGCCGCCTTGGTCGGGCCGTAGGCAAGGCTGTTGGGCAGGCCGCGATAGCCGGCGACGCTGCCGACCAGGCTGATGAAGCAGCCCGTCTGGTCGGTTGGCAGCCAGTGGGCAAGAACGGCGTCGAGCAGGTTCAGCGTACCGATGTAATTGACCTGCAGATGGCGCAGCATGTCCGGCAGGTTGATCGCGTCGGCGCGCATCGCCGTGTAATGGCCTGCGCAGTAGACCAGTCCATGCAGCGGGCCGCTGGCGAGCACTGCCTGCATCGCCCTGGTCACCGATGCGGGGTCGGTGGCGTCGAATGCCAGCGCCATCGCTCCCGGGTGCTGCACGACAAAGTCATTGAGCGCAAGGGCGCTGCGCGCCGAAACGATCACCCGCGCGCCGCGCTGGTGCAGCAGCGCGGCGGTGGCGCGCCCGATTCCGCTGGAGGCACCTACCAGCCAGACGGTTTTGCCATGCCATTGTGTGATGGGTAGATTCAGGGCCATGGTCTTCGCGGGCGCTTCAGGGCCGCTTTGTGAAAGACAGCGTGACGTCGCCGAGCCGGATGCCGAATTTGCGCATCTCGGCGCGGTTGAGCATCACCTGCCCGTCGACCAGGTACATCCAGTCGTCGAACTGCACTTCGTATACCCGGCCATCCACCGGCAATGCCAGGGTGTAGGTCCAGTGAAACGTGTTGCCCATTTGCTGTCCGTGGGCGACACCGACCACATCGTCGGCGCGGCCCTCGAAGTGCCCGTCGCCGAGCTCGGTCAGGCGCCACACGCGCTTTTGCCGGCTTCCGTCCGAATAGAGAAAATCCTCGTCGAGCACGCCGTCCTTGCCCTGCCAACTGCATTGCATGCGCACCGTAAAGCGCTTGACCACTTTGCCCCAGCGGTCGGTAAAAACACCATGGGCGTCGAGCGTTCCGTTGAAGTAGCTGCGCAGCTCGAGCACGGGTTTCTCGTTGCGGTAATCGCCGATCTGCGGCGATGCGCAGCCGGCCAGTACGGCGACGGCGGCGGCCGCGGCGGCGATTAGATGGCGTCGTTGCATGAAATAGTCCTTTGGTTTTCGGGGCGGATGATGAGCAGGTATAGCGTGCCGGCTGCGGCCAGCTTGAGCGCGCAGGGCAGCAGGCAATAGGCGTAGCTCAGAGCCTGCAGGGCGGCGGCGTCACGCGCTCCGGGCGCATAGCCGAACTGATCGAGTAGCGGCAGCGACAGGCCGGCCGCGAGCGCCAGATTGAGCTTGGTGGCAAAGTTCCACCAGCCGAAATAGGCGCCCTCGGCACTGCCGCTGTCGCCGGCGCGGGCGATGACGCCGGCTAGCATCGCCCCGGGCAGCGCGAGATCGGAACCCAGCGCGACTCCCGACATCGCGCAGACCACCATGAAGGCGGTGCTGTCGCCTTCTCCCAGCCGGGTCGCCCAGACAAAGGCTGCGACTGCCAGCAGCATGCCCATCAGCCAACTGCGCGCCAGCCCGCTGCGCCGCACGATGCGCAGCCACAACGCCATCGACAGCGCTGCGCAGGCGAAATAGATCGCCAGAAAAACCGGCTCCAGTGCAGCAGGCGTCTGCAAGCGGTCCTGCACAAAAAACAGGACCAGCGTTGCCGGTATCGCGCTCGCTATGCCGTTGAGCAGATAGACCGCCAGCAGGCGCTGGAAACCGGGCTCAGCCAATGGCCGCCAAAGGCCGGCCGCTCGTGCCTGCGTCGCAGCGTGCGGGCGCGGCGCGCGGCTCCAGCCCAGCCAGCCCAGCGCCAGTGCGGCGCATAGTAGCGCCACGGTGGCTGCCATTCCCAGCGCCAGCGCGGCTATGCAGGCCAGCAGGACGCCGATCAGCCCCATGCCCTCGCGCCAGGCGACGATGCGCCCGCGCTGTGCCTCGTCGCCGCCTAGCATCGCGCCCCAGGACTGGTGCGCGACGCTCAGCAAGCTGTAGGCGGCGTAAGTGAGAACCAGCATCAGGCCGGCCCACAGCAGCAGCGGCAGTGGCTCGCGCGTAGGCGGGAAAAACAGCAGGCCAAAGCCCGCCGCCAGTACCACCGCGGCGGCCGCACCCCAGCCCAGCACCGCGTGCAGCGAGCGCGCGAACAGCCGGTCGCACCAGCGACCGATCAGCGGGTCGGTGAAGGCATCCAGCAGACGTGCCGCAAGCAACAAGGCGCCCAGCGTCGCCAGCGGAACGCCGAAGGCGCGCGCGTAGTGGTTGGGTAGCAGCACGTACAACGGCAGGGCGACAAAGGCCAGTGGCAGGCCCAGCAGTCCGTACTGGATCCCTTGCGCAGGGGTAGGGCTGGCCATGGCTCAGGGTCCGCCGACGCGCGCCAGCAGCGCCGAGCGCAGCCTCGGCTCGGAGGTATGGGGCGACAGCCAGATGCCGAAGAACAGGCGTGCAAATTCGACATCGTCGATGACCCCGGTGGTCTGGCCATTGGCCATGAAAACGGCGCCTTCGCCGGGACGGTGAAAACCGGTCATCCGGTCGCCCCGGCGCAAGTCGGGGAAGGCCTTGCGAAGCAGTCCGTACCAGGACTGCAGCGGCGCCTGTACGCCCCCTGGAAGCCGACGCATTTCCTCGATGGAGCGGCTGCTGATCGCCTCGCTGCTGAAGTCGCGCAGGTAGCCGAGCTCCAGCGCGAAAGCGTGGCGCTCGTAGGCATTCGGCGTGAACCCCGGCGCTATCCACAAGGCCGCGTCGTAGACATCAAAGCCCCACACCGTGAAGCGGGTGCTGCCGCCCATTCTGGCCCCGGGCATGGCGGCTGCGATCTCTATCGGCTGCGCCCATGCTGCGCCTGTGGCTGCCAACGCCAGCAGCGTGCCGAGAGCGGCACGGCGCGATGGCCGATTCATGCCGCGCGCCTGACCAGCGTGTACTGGACCAGGTCGATGTTGGCCATGTCGAAGGCGGCTTCGCAATAGGCGAGGTAGAACTCCCAAATACGGATGAACCGTTCGTCGAAGCCAAGCTGCAGCACGTCAGTGCGCCGGGACAGGAACGTGGCGCGCCAGCGCCTGAGCGTTTCGGCGTAGTCCTGGCCGAACGCGAGCTCGTCGATGACTTCCAGCCCGGCCGCGGCCGCCTGGCGGCGAAATTCTGTCGGGCAGGGCAGGCAGCCGCCCGGAAATATGTATTGCTGGATGAAGTCGGTCGAATTGACATAGCGCTCGAACAACGCGTCGTCGATCACGATGCTCTGAATGCACGCCCGTCCGCCGGGCTTGAGCAGTCGGTGGACGGTCTGGAAATAGGTGGGCCAATAGGCGCGCCCTACGGCCTCAATCATCTCGATCGAGCAGATCGCGTCGTACGGACCATCTGCAATATCGCGGTAATCCTGCAGCCGCAAATCGACCCGCGGGCCGGTGGCGGCATCGATGCCAAGCCCGCCCATCCGTCGGTTGGCGAAATCCAGTTGTTCGGTGCTCAGCGTGACGCCGGCGACGCTGGCGCCGAATTCGGTGGTCGCCATTTCGGCCAGGGCACCCCAGCCGCATCCAATCTCCAGCAGCCGGTCGCCGGCCTTGAGTCCGACCATGCGCAGCGCACGGCGCACCTTGGCCGTCTGGGCGTCTCGCAGTGGCCGCCCATGCTCGCCCTCGAACCAGGCCGACGAGTAGTTCATGCTCGGGTCGAGCCACAGCGCGTAGAAAGCGTTGCCCAGGTCGTAGTGGGCATGAATGTTTTTTCGGCTGTTGGACTTGGTGTTGCGGTTGAACCAATGCCTCAGACGGTACAGCGCCTGGCCTAGCCAGCTGCCGTAGATCGCCTCGTCAACTTCGCGCCGGTTGGCAATGAACAGCTTGAGCAGGTCGCTCAGGTTGGGCGTGTTCCAGTCGCCTGCGATATAGCTTTCGGCCACGCCAATGTCGCCCGACCGGAGTGCCGCGCCACCGATATTCCAGTTGCGCAGTGCGAGCATGGCCTCGGGCGCGCTGCGGTTCGCCGTGCCGGCGTGCTGGCCGAAAAATTGCTGCGAACCGTCCGGGAGCTGGAGCGTCAGGTGGCCATGGCGCAGGCGGGCGAGCATCCGCAGCATCGCGCGTGCGGCCGGTGGCGTGCCGGCGGGCAGCACGGCGTGGGGAGCGGTATGGGTATTCATGGCGCTTCGATGGGCGGGGACATGGCGGTTGTGCCTCGGGTGACGGGGGATGGGGGTGGCGCGGGCTTGCGCAGGAAAGGCACCCGCTTGAGCCACAGTCTTGCCGCTTGCAGGTGGATGCGCGCCACCACGCCAATCGTCATCAATGGATAGCGCCACAGCGCTCGGCGTAACGTTGATCGGCTGATCGCCAGCAGGCGGCCGCTGACGCTGGTCTGTAGCAGCAAGCCCTCGCTGTCGTCGTGGTCGATGCGTGCCACCATGCGTTCGACACCGGACCGGCTGACGCATGTGAAGCGGAAGCGGTAGCGGCCCTCGATGCCCAGAAAGGGCGACACATGGAAGGCCTTGGCTGCGCAGAGTTCGACGCCGAAGCGGGGCTGGTCCAGCAAGTAGCAATGGCGCTCGCCAAAGGTGTTGTTGACCTCGACGACGATCGCACGCAGCGAGCCGCCGTCGTGCGCCGGCGCACGGTGGCAGAACCAGAAGCTGACCGGCTTGAAGCAATGGCCCCATAGGCGGGGGTAACAGTGCAGCCACGCCTCGCCGGTTGCGTCGACGATGCCTTCGCCGCGCAGCAGCGCGTCGAGCCAGCCCAGCGCCCCGCCTTGTTCGGGGCCCCTGCCGTCACCATGGTCGCGGTCATAGAAGCTCAAGGGGGCGATTCGGTTGCGCGCCAGCGGGCTGCGCGCTGCAGGGCTGGCGGGGTCCTGCATCGCGCGCATTGGCAGCAGCAAAAAGTACCCCGGG
>CAISIP010000329.1 GCA_903885415.1 uncultured beta proteobacterium | reverse complement strand
CATCGCCGGGATGTAGGCGCGTTTGCGCTGGCACAGGGCTTCTTGCCGGCGTAGCCCCACCCTTGCGCCGCAAATGCGAATACGCATATACTGTATTTTTGTACAGTCTATTTGCGCCATAGTTCCCGTGTTGCCTTCGCATTTTCCTTCCCCCACGAGCCGGCCGTCTGCGCCCGCCACGGCCCCCGGCGGCGCTGCGCTCTGGCGTGCCGACACGATCGCGCGCTCCCCCGGCGCTGTGCGGGCTAGCGGCCATGCCGCGCTGGACGCGCAACTGCCCGGCGGCGGCTGGCCGGTCGGCGCGCTGGTCGAAATCCTGCAGGCCCAAAGCGGCCAGAATGAATGGCGTCTTTTGCTGCCGGCCCTGGCCCGCGCAGGCCAGGGCATGGTGGTGCTGGTGGGCGCTCCGCATACGCCGTTCGGTCCCGGCCTCGCCGCCCACGGCCTGGCGCCGCAGCAGTTGCTGTGGGTCGCAGCCAGCGCGCCGGCCGCGCGCATGTGGGCCTGCGAGCAGGCCCTGCGCTGCGCCGAGGTGCTCGCTGTTCTGGCCTGGCTGCCGCAGGCCCGTACCGAGCAGTTGCGGCGCCTGCAGATGGCGTGCAGCGAGAACGCCAAACTGCTGTTTGTGATGCGCCCGGCGCAGGCGCGCACCGGGGCGTCGCCCGCTGTCTTGCGTCTGCTGGTGGCGCTGGAGCCAGGCGGCGACGGCCTGCAACTGGAGGTTCTTAAGCGGCGCGGTCCGCCCTGCGCGCAGGCGCTGCAAATACCCGCGCGCAATGGTCGACTGGCCGCCCTGCTGGCCAGCAGCCAGGCACGGGCGGGGCGCCGCCACAGCCCTGTGGTCCCGGCCGTCGCTGGGGATGGGCTTGCAGCCTGCGGCGACATGCCCGGGCTGCAGCCGTTTGCGAGGGTGGGCGATGCACTGGATAGCCTTGCAGGCGCAGCCTGAGCGCGCCTGTGCCCAGGCGCCATCGGGTCTGGGCACAGGCGTTGCGGACACGGCCGGTCTGGCCGACGCCACCACCGCGCTGGGCTGGTGGGCGCTGCAGTTCACGCCCAAGGTGGCGCTGGCAGGGCCGGCGGTGCTGCTCGAGGTGTCGGCCAGCGAGCGCCTGTTCGGCGGCCGCGAGCCGCTGGTGCAGCGGCTTCTCGGCGCTGGCAGGCCCGCTGTTGGCGTCAGGACGGCGCAGGCCTCGAGTTCCCTGCTCGCTCTGGCGCTGCTGCAGATCAACCCCGGCGTCTGCCGCGACATCGACAGCCTGCCGCTGGCACTGCTGGCCGATGCCATGACGCATCTGGCGACGCTTGAGCGCATCGGCTGCACGCGTTGGGGCGATCTGCGCGCCTTGCCGCGCGGCGGCGTGGCGCGGCGCTTTGGCGCGGCCCTGCTCGACGCGCTGGACCGGGCCTATGGCCTGAAACCAGAGCCCTATCCCTGGCTGGTTCTGCCTGAGGTCTTCGACCTTGCGCTGGAGCTCCCTGCCCCGGTGGAAGCGGCGCCCGCGCTGCTGTTCGCCGCGCACCGCCTGCTGGCGCAGTTGCAGGTGTGGCTGCGGGCGCGCCAGCAGGGCGTTTTGGCGCTGGAACTGGCGTGGGAGATGGACGCCCGGCGCGACACCGCGGCCCGGGGGCAATTGCTGCTGCGCACCGCAGAGCCGACGCTGGACATGGGCCATTTGCAGCGGCTGCTGGTCGAGCATCTGGCGCGCATCAGCTTGCCCGCGCCGGTGCTGGCGTTGCGCCTGCGTTCGGTCGAAACGACGGCGTTGGCCGGCGCGAGCGCGAGCCTGTTGTCCGATGCACTGCGCGCCGGCGACAGCCTGGTGCAACTGCTTGAGCGCCTGAGTGCGCGGCTGGGTCCGGCCCAGGTGCTGCGCGCCTTGCCCTGCGCCGACCACCGGCCCGAGCATATGCAGGTCTGGTTGGCGGCTTGCCCGGCCGGGCCGGGCGCCGGGCTGTGCGGCGCAGCGCCAAAAACCAGGCCTGCGCAGGCGTGCGGTGCGGCGTCTGCCGCGCTGTACCCGACCTGGCTGCTGGTGCCCCCGCTCAGGCTGGCGCTGCGCCAGGACCGTCCGCTGTACCAGGGCCCGCTTACCCTGCTGGCGGGTCCGCAGCGGCTCGAGGCGGGCTGGTGGCCCGCGTCGGAGCAGGCCGCGGCCGAGAAGCGGGTCGAAACAGGCGCCGCCACGCTGCGCGATTATTTTCTGGCGCGCAGCGAGCAGGCTGGCCTGCTGTGGATTTTTCGCGAGCGTCTGGCGTCCGGCGTGCAGGCGGCCAGGCAGGGGCACTGGTATTTGCATGGGCTGTTTGCCTGAGGCGTGCCCGTCAACGCCGCTGCGCTGTTCCAGACCCGATGCCTGCACGCCCGTATGCAAAGTACCTTGCCGGCCTACGCCGAACTGCACTGCCTGTCGAGCTTCAGCTTTCAGCGCGGCGCATCGCAGCCCGAGGAGCTGGTGGCGCGCGCCGCGGCGTTGGGCTATACGGCGCTGGCGATCACCGATGAATGCTCGGTCGCCGGCGTGGTGCGCGCGCATACCGAGGCGAAGAAGCACGGCATCCGGCTGCTGCTGGGGGCCGAGTTCAGGGTCCAGGACCCCGGCCTCCAGAAGGGCGCCCCAGCCAGCCAGCCGCAGGACACGCAGGCCGACCCGGACGCCTGGCTGAGGCTGGTTGTTCTGGTGCAGACGGTCGACGGCTGGGGCAACCTGTGCGAGTTCATCACTGCGGCGCGCAGCAAGGCGGCCAAGGGCAGCTACAGGGTGTCTTGGGGCTGCAGCGACTGGGCTTCGCTGCAGCAATGCCAGGTGCTGCTGGTTGCGCCGCGCACGATGGCTTTCGAGGCGCTGTGCGGGCATTGCGTGCGGCTGAAGCATATCTTTGGCAGCCGGCTCTGGCTGGCGCTGGAGTTGCTGCACGGACTCGACGACGACCTGTGGTGCCACACGCTCGAACGCAGCTCGCAATACACCGGTGTGCCGCTGGTGGCTGCTGGCAATGTTCATATGCATGTGCGATCGCGAAAACCGCTGCAGGACCTGATGACCGCGGTGCGCCTGGCAAAGCCGGTGGCCGAGTGCGGCTTCGCGCTGCAGCCCAACGCCGAGGCGCATTTGCGCGCGCGCCTGCGCCTGGCCGGCATTTATGCCCCGGAGTGGCTGCAGGCGACGCTGGAAGTCGCCGCGCGTTGCAGTTTCAGCCTGGACGAGTTGCGCTACCAGTACCCGGTGGAGACCTTGCTGCCGGGCCTGAGCCCGGCTCAGACGCTGCGCCGCTTTACCTACGAGGGCATGAGCCAGCGTTACCCGCAAGGCATCCCCGACACGGTACAGCTGCAGGTGGAGCATGAACTCGAGCTGATCGCCGAGTTGAAGTACGAGATGTATTTCCTGACCGTGTACGACATCGTGCGTTTCGCGCGCGAACGCCAGATCCTGTGCCAGGGCCGGGGTTCTGCGGCCAATTCCGCCGTCTGTTACTGCCTTGGTGTGACCGAGGTGGACCCGGCACGCATGAACCTGCTGTTCGAGCGTTTCATCAGCCGCGAGCGCAACGAGCCACCCGACATCGACGTCGACTTCGAGCACCAGCGCCGCGAGGAGGTGATCCAGTACATCTACACCAAGTACGGCCGCGACCGTGCCGCCATCACCGGCGTGGTGGTGAGCTACCGGCCCAGGAGTGCGATCCGCGACACCGGCCGCGCGCTGGGTCTGGACGAGGCGCTGATCGACGCCTTCGCCCGCGACCAGCGCTGGCTGGGCGGGCGCATGGTGCTGACGCAGCCCCTGTGCGAGCGGCTGCACAACGCCGGCATGGACGCGCAACACCCCCGCATCGCGCAGTGGCTGGAACTCACGCAGCAGTTGCTGGGCATGCCGCGTCATCTGGGCCAGCATGTGGGCGGCTTTGTGCTTACCCGGGACAAGCTCACGCGCCTGGTGCCGGTGGAGAACGCCGCCATGGCGGACCGCTCGGTGATCCAGTGGGAAAAAGACGACCTCGACGCGATGGGGTTGCTCAAGGTCGACGTGCTGGCGTTGGGCATGCTCAGCGCCATTCGCCGCTGCCTGGGCTTGATCAGCGCGCAACGCGGCAGCACCTTCCAGATGCAGGACATACCGGCCGAAGACAGCGCGACGTACGACATGGTCTGCGCTGCCGACACGGTGGGAGTGTTCCAGATCGAGAGCCGGGCGCAGATGAGCATGCTGCCGCGTCTGCAGCCGCGCTGCTTTTACGACCTGGTGGTCCAGGTGGCGATCGTGCGTCCGGGGCCGATCCAGGGCGGCATGGTCCACCCCTACCTGCAGCGCCGCCAGGGCCTGGTG
>CAISIP010000328.1 GCA_903885415.1 uncultured beta proteobacterium | reverse complement strand
GGCACTCGACTCCCAGTCGACCTCGGCCTGCGCCTTATCCACCTTGCTGGCGTATGTCACGCCGGCCTCGGACTGACGGCGCGCTCTTAGCCCCGCAGTGGCCGCCTGTTGCAAGGCCTGAACAATCAACTCGGCGCCCATCGCCGCCAGCTTGTCGTGCAGGCTTGCGCTCGTATCTGGCGCGACAAGGCCGTGCCGGATCGGCAGCGACTCGGCCAGCAGGATGTCGCCGGTGTCGAGTCCGGCGTCCATCTGCATGATGCTGACGCCGGTCTCGGCGTCGCCGGCTTCGATCGCCCGGTGGATCGGCGCCGCGCCGCGCCAACGCGGCAGCAGCGAGGCATGGATATTGATGCAACCAAGCCCGTCACCGGACTGCGGCCCCTGCATCAGTGTGAGCAGCCATGGCGGCAACATCAGGCCGTACGCCGCCACCACCATCAACTGCGCCCGCGCCTGCGTGATCGCCGCTTGCGCGGCCTGCGCGTCGGCGGCGAAGCGGCCGTCCAAACGCAGGCTGCGCGGCTGGATCAGCGCAATGCCCCGCTCACGCGCGAGCAGTTTGACCGGCGACTCGTGTAGTTGCAGGCCGCGGCCTGCGGGCCGGTCGGGCTGTGTCAGCACCAGCGGCACCTCGAAACCGGCGTCGCTCAATCGCCTGAGCGCCGTGCTGGCAAACTCGGGCGTACCGGCAAAGACCAGCCTCAATCGCGCTCCCCGCGCTGGAGCTTGCGCATCTTGGTCTTGATGCGGTTGCGCTTGAGCGGCGACAGGTACTCCACAAAAATCCGTCCCATCAGGTGGTCCATTTCGTGCTGGATGCACACCGCGAGCAACCCGCTGGCTTCGACGACCCGCGCTTTTCCATCGCGGTCGAGCGCACTGACGGCGACCGCGTCAAAGCGTTCAACGCCGTCATAGATTCCAGGAACCGACAGACAGCCTTCTTCGTTGAGCTTCTTTTCCGCGCTGGTCCAGGTGATGCCCGGGTTGACCAGCACCAGCGGTTGGTCGCGCTGCTCCGAAATGTCGATCACGATCAGGCGCTGGTGCACATCGACCTGGGTCGCGGCAAGACCAATGCCCTTTGCGTCGTACATGGTCTCCAGCATGTCGGCGATCAGCCTGCGCACGCTCGCATCGACTCCGGGCACAGGGCTCGCAATCCGGTGCAATTTCGGGTCGGGATAACAAAGAATGGGTAACAAAGCCATCGCAGCAATTCAAACAAGGCCGTATTTTCGCCACTTTTCTGTTCCCGGACAGCGCGGGCCCGAAGAAGCCGTTGTTCCAGCCGCGGCATCGACCGAGAATTCCGTCCGGACCAGGACTTCGCAACAGCAGTCGGGCATCCAGCGGGGGTTTGCATCATGTACATCGGTTCTAGATTTTGCGCGCTGGCCTTGCTTGGCTGCGCGCTGCTTGCGGCGCAGGCCCAGAACCCGCCGGAGCACGCGATGCTGCCCATGGAAGGCATTCGTCTGGCGCCGCGCATCCGCTACCAGGCGCTGGGCAGCGGCACGCTGCCGGCGTTGCAACCGCAGCGGATCGAGCCCTTTCTGGCGGAGCCGGTGGTGGTTGATGCCGGCGCGATGGCGACGGCGCCGCGCATCGTCGCCACGCAGGACGGCCGTGTGCTGCTGGGCAGTGGCGACCGCGCCTACGCGCGCGGGCCCGCTGGCGCGCCGCTGCTCGACGCGCCGGGTCGGCAGCAGGCGTTCCGGATCTTGCGCAACCCGACGGCGCTAACGGACCCGGCGAGCGGCGAGTTGCTTGGATTCGAAGCCCGATACCTGGGCCGGGCGATGCTGGTGCGCGGTGAGTCAACCCGCATCGCAGACGCGGACGGAACCATCGTGGAGATGACGCCAGCGACGCTCGACATCGTCGCGGCCAAGGAAGAGGTGCGTGTCGGCGACCGCCTTGTGCCAGAGCCGGAGCGCGAACTGTTGCGCTATGTTCCGCACCCACCAGCGACGGAATTCGATGGCCGCATCGTCTCGGTATACGGCAGCGCGGTCGCGCAAGCCGCGCAAAACCAGATCGTCGTGGTCAACCGCGGCACGCGCGACGGGCTCGAGCGCGGGCATGTGCTCGCCGTTTTGACCGCCGGAGCGCGTTTGCCCGATAAGACCGACGCCGATCCAACGCCGATGAGGCTGCCCGACGAGCGCAACGGGTTACTGATGGTATTCAAGACCTTCGAGCGGCTGTCGTATGCGCTGGTGCTCGGCGCCCGCGACGGCATCAAGGTCGGCGACCGCCTGGCCAGCCCGCATTGACCGGCCTGTGCCCCCTAGCGGAACTTGCAGCCCGCCACGCCATCCATGCAACGCGAAGAAATCGCCGACTGGCTCAGACTGACGATGACGCCGGGCATTGGCGACGCCACGGCGCGCAAGCTTCTGCGTGCCTTTGGCCTGCCGTCCGGGATCTTTTTGCAATCGTCCGCCACGCTGGCACAGGTCGTCCACCCCGCGCAGGCGGCCGCATTGTGCCTGCCGCCCGTGGGCTTGCAGGCGCAACTGGACGCGACCTGGAACTGGCTCACGCAGACGGGCGACAAAGATCCGCTGACGCCCTGCAGAGCCATCGTCACGCTGGGCGACCCGCACTATCCGACGGCGCTGCTGGATATTGCCGACCCGCCGCTGCTGCTGTATTGGATCGGCCGCCCGGGCCTGGGCGCGGATCTGGCAGCCGCGGCAACGCCGGCGCCTATGCTCCATCGCAGTCTTGCCAACTGCATCGCCATCGTCGGCAGCCGCAATCCGACCGCGCAGGGGGCTGCCAACGCACGCCTGTTTGCGCGCCAGCTCAGCCAGACCGGTATGACGGTGGTGTCGGGTATGGCGCTGGGCATCGACGGCTGCGCGCACGAAGGGGCACTCGACGGCGTCGGCTCCGATTCGCAGCGCCTGGCGACGATCGCAGTGGTCGCAACCGGCCTGGACCGTGTCTATCCCAAAGGCCATCTCGATTTGGCGCGACGCATCGCCCAAAACGGCATGGTCCTGAGCGAGTTCGCCATCGGGACGCCCCCGCTGGCGGCCAACTTTCCCCAGCGCAATCGGATCATCGCAGGGCTGGCGCGTGGCACCCTGGTGGTCGAGGCCGCATTGCGCTCGGGATCGCTGATCACCGCCCGCATCGCCGCAGAGCAGGGCAAGGAGGTATTCGCTATTCCCGGGTCGATCCATTCGCCGCAGGCGCGCGGCTGCCATGCGCTGATCAAGCAGGGCGCCAAGCTGGTCGAGTCGGCCCAGGACCTACTGGAAGAACTGGGCGGCGGCGATGCACCGCGGGCGCAGCTCCCGCCAGACGCGTTCGTCGAGCCGCTCGCCGATGCTTCGCAGACCGACGGCGACGATGCGCTGCTCCATGCGCTGGGATTTGACCCGGTAGGGCTCGACGCACTGCAGGCCCGATGCGCCATCGCCACCCCGAGCCTGCAAGCGAAATTGATGGAACTGGAACTGCAGGGCCGGGTCGCGCGGCTCGCAGGCGGGCTGTTTCAGCGCACGGTCAGGGCCTGAAGGTCCGCGCGGGGAAACCCGCGGGTGGCGATGCCGATGTACGCTATATTGGCGCCATGTTCGAAGTTCTGGTGTTCGTTTACGAAAACTACTGGGGCGGCGACGCCTGCCCGCAGCGGGAGCATTTGCAGCGCAAACTGAGCGCCGTCGGATTCGAGGCGGAGGAGATCAGCGAGGCGCTGAACTGGCTCGGCGGCCTGAGTCTGGCAACCCGCGACACGCTGCGTGCGGCCGGCGGCGGGGCGGCAGCGTCCAAAATCGAAGCGGCGCAGGACGCATCGCCGAACAGCATGCGCATCTATTCGATCGCAGAGCAGGACCGACTGGGGCCGGAGTGCCTGGGTTTCATCAGCTTTCTGGAGTCCTCAGGCGTCCTGCCGGCGACGATGCGTGAAATTGTGCTGGACCGGGCGATGGCCTCCAGCGCCGACACCCTGTGCCTAGAAGACCTCAAGATCATTGTCCTGATGGTCTACTGGAGTTTTGGCCAGGAACCCGACGCGCTGGTGCTTGACGAACTGTGCGATGACGCGAGCGACCGCATCGCCCACTAACGCATAAGCGCCGCCGATTCAGACGCTGGCGCCGGCGTTCGGGTCGTTGGGATCCAGCCCCTTTTGGGGTGCGCTCTTGACCATGTCTTCGCGCTTGATGCCCAGCCACATGGCAATAGCAGCACCCACAAACACCGACGAATAGATTCCGAAACAAATGCCGATGGTGAGCGCCAATGCGAAATAGTGCAGCGTCGGCCCGCCAAACAGCAGCATCGACAGCACCATGATCTGGGTCGAGCCATGGGTAATGATCGTGCGGCTGATCGTCGACGTAATCGCGTTGTCGATGATCTCCACCGTGCTCATCTTGCGGTAGCGGCGGAAATTTTCGCGGATCCGGTCAAATATAACCACCGATTCGTTGACCGAATAGCCAAGCACCGCCAGTACGGCAGCCAGCACCGGAAGCGAAAATTCCCACTGGAAAAAGGCGAAAAATCCCAGGATGATGATGACGTCGTGGAGGTTGGCGACGATCGCGGCGACTGCGAACTTCCACTCGAAACGAACCGCCAAGTACAGCATGATGCCAACCACGACCATCGCCAGCGCCTTCAGCCCGTCGACCACCAGCTCTTCCCCAACCTGCGGACCGACAAACTCCTGGCGCCGCAGGCTGGCCTGGGCGTCGTCCTTCTTGAGCGCGGCAAAAGCGGTTTCGCTCTGCTGTGCCGAACTGACCCCTTTTTGCGCTGGCAGCCGGATCATCACTTCGCGCGCGGTACCAAAACTCTGCACCTGCACGTCGGTGTAACCCAGGCCCGCGACAACACCACGCACCCTGGCCAGATCGGCAGGCTGCGCGTAACCAACCTCCATCACCGTGCCACCGGTGAATTCGACCGACAGGTGCAGCCCCCGACTCACGAGGAAGAACACTGCCAGCAAGAAGGTCGCCAGCGACACCACGTTCAGCACCAGCGCATGGCGCATGAACGGTATGTCGCGCCGGATCTTGAAAAATTCCATACCTATTTCTCCTGCGTGGCGTTGACCACCATGGCACCTTCGCCATCGGGTCGCCAGACCGTTCCGATGGACACGCCCTTGAGCTTTTTCATCCGGCCGTACCAGAAATTCACCAACCCGCGCGAGAAGAACACCGCCGAGAACATGCTGGTCAGGATGCCGATGCAGTGCACGACCGCGAAGCCGCGCACCGGGCCCGAGCCGAATATCAGCAGCGCCAGGCCAGCGATCAGCGTCGTCACATTAGAGTCCAGAATCGTTCCCCAGGCGCGCTCATAACCGCTGTTGATAGCCGCCTGCGGCGACGCGCCGTTGCGAAGTTCCTCGCGCACGCGCTCGTTGATCAGCACATTGGAGTCAATCGCCATTCCAAGCGCCAGCGCCATCGCCGCCATTCCCGGCAGCGTCAGCGTGGCCTGCAGCATCGACAGCACCGCCACCAGCAAAAGCAGATTGACGCCCAGCGCGACGCTGGAAAAAAGTCCAAACATTGCGTAGTAGACGCACATGAAAGCCACTATGACCAAGAAGCCCCAGGTCACGCTATCAAAACCCTTGGCGATGTTCTCGGCGCCCAGACTCGGGCCGATGGTGCGCTCCTCGATGATCTCCATCGGCGCCGCCAGCGAACCGGCGCGCAGCAGCAGCGCCGTGTCGTTGGCTTCCATGGTGCTCATGCGGCCGGAAATCTGCACCCGTCCGCCGCCGATTTCGCTGCGG
>CAISIP010000327.1 GCA_903885415.1 uncultured beta proteobacterium | reverse complement strand
GCTCGATTGGCTGACCACCCGCCCGCTGGCGATCCGCACCCTGCGAGAGCATCTCGACATTCTGACCGCGTGTGTCGCGCGCGATGCGGACGCCGCCGAGGCCGCGCTGGTGACGCATTTTCAGCTCGCGCTGCAGCCGCTTTAGCTCGAAGCGCATCAGCTCGCGCAGCTTGGCGTCAAGGTTCGACAGCGGCTCGTCGAGCAGCAGCAGTTTGGGCTCCATCACCAGCGCACGCGCCAGCGCCAGGCGCTGCTGCTGGCCGCCCGAAAGCTTGGTCGCCTCGCGGTCGCGCAGGTGGTCGAGCTGCACCGCGGCGAGCACCTTCATCACCTTGGCGTCGATCTCGGCGCGGCTGAATTTCACCCGCCCAACCTGCAGCGGGAACGCGGTGTTGGAGAACACATCCATATGCGGCCAGATCGCGTAGGACTGAAAAACCATGCCAAAACCGCGCCGGTTCGGCGGAACGAACAGGCCACGCGACCCGCTGAAGACGACGACGTCGCTGACGCTGATCTGACCCGACTTGGGCCGCTCCAGGCCGGCGATGGAACGCAGCGTGGTCGTCTTGCCGCAGCCGCTGGGCCCGAGCAGGGTGAAGAAATGCCCCTCGGGCACTTCAATATTGACGTCCTGCGCCGCCTTGACCGGCTGGCCGAGTTCGTTGGTGTATTCGGTGAAAAGCGCTTCCACCTTAAGCACGGTCGGTCTCCCGCAATTGGCTGCTGTTCATGGCTAGTGCTCCTTGATTCCGAATTTTTTGCCGACATGCTGCGCGATCATCACCAGCACGAACAGCATCAGGATGAACATCACGCCCAGCGCCGACAGCTCGACATACTGGCCGTTCTCCCACAGTTCCCAGATGATGATCGAGATGACCTCGGTGCCGGGGCTGTAAAGCAGGATCGAGCTCGAGAGTTCGCGGATCGAGACGATCATGATGTAGATCCAGCCGGCCACCAGCCCGGGCTTGAGCAGCGGCAGGATGATGCGCCTGAAGGTGGTTCCCCAGGATGCACCGCTCATCGCCGCCGACTCCTCGAGTTCCTTGTGGATCTGCAGCATCGACGTGGTGTTGAAGCGCAGCCCGTAGGGCATGAAGCGGGTGACATAGGCGATGAACAAGATCCACATGGTTCCGTAGACGCCGATGTCGACGTTGAGGTAGAAGATCATCAGCGCCAGCCCCAGCACCAGGCCCGGGAAAACCATCGGCAGCGAGGCCAGGTTATCGAGCAGCCAGCGCCCCGGCAGCTTGGTCTTGACCACAATCCAGCAGATGACCGAGGTGATCAGCATGATCACCGTCGCGGTGCTGAAGGACAGAAACAAGCTGTTCCACACCGAGCGCCCGAGGTTGGGGTAGTTCAGGATGAAGCGGTAGGGGTCGAGCGTCAGGTTCTGCAGCGCCTGCATCGACGGCACCGCATAGAACTTTTGCAGCGACGACCACAGCAGCACCAGGAACGGCAGCATCACGATCAGGCTGAAGTAGACGAAGAAGACGGCGGCGGCGAACCAGCGCCAGCGCCCGAGGTCGATCTGGCGTGGCCTAAAGCCCTTGCCGGTCATGGTCGAGTACTTTGAGCCGCTCGACGACAGGCGCGAGATGAAGTAAATGCCGGCGGTGGTGATCAGCAGCAGCGTGATCGCGTAGGTCGACGCCAATCCGACCTGGCTCGGATAGCGGTGCACCGCCTGGTAGATGGCCGAGGTAAAGACATGGATGCCGACCGGCAGTCCGAGCAGCGCCGGCACCTCGAAGGACTCGATGGCGCGAACGAACAGGATCAAAAAGGTGGCGAAGATCGCCGGCCAGGCCAGCTTGAGCGTGATATGCCAGATGACCTGAAACACATTCGCCCCGCTCATCGTCGCCGACTCCTCGAGCGAGGGGTCCATGGCGCGGAAGGCGGCGGTCATCAGCAAGAAGGCCATCGGCGAGTAGTGCAGGCCGTCGACCCAGATCATTCCCCACATCGAGTAGATATCGAACACCGGGCCGCTCAGATTGAACCAGTTCATCAGCACCAGGTTCACGATGCCGATCTTCGGGCTGCCCAGCAGGATCCACGATACGGTGAACAGGATCCCGGGTATGACCAGCGGAATCAGCGACAGCGCGTAGAACAGGTTCTTGAACGGCGTGTTGGTACGCTCGTTCATCCAGGCTAGGCCGGTGCCGACGGTGAACGAAAAAGCCGATACGCCGGCGGCGTAGCGCAGCGAGTTGCCGAACAAGCGCGCGGTGTCGCTGTCGGTGTAAGCGGTAATGTAGTTGCCGAAGGTGAAGACCGCCGCCTTGGTCGCGGTCTGCGGCGTGAAGAAGCTCTGCCACAGCAGGAAGCCCAGGGGTATGACGGCGATATAGAGCGTGAAGGCGACGCAAACGCCGATCACCAGCCACTTCCAGTTGATGGAAAAACCGGCGTCGGAAGCGCCGGCACTCGGGCGCGATGGAAGGGGTAGGTCAGGCGTCATGGTAGATGTTCTTTTATGTGGAACATTGTTCCGCATACAGATACGCTAATGTAGGTTGTCGGGCAGGCGCTGTCAATCGGCGGCGACGGGCTGCGTCTTGGTACTAACCCTTAGTGCGCGGCCTGCGTCGCGACGCAGGCCGCGAAGCCCCGCTGCAGCGCCTGCGCGTCGAGGTGGCGGCCGATGAACACCAGCCGGCTGTGGCGCGCCTCGCCCGGCGCCCAGGCGCGCTGGAGTTCGGCGTCGAGCAGCATGTGGACCGCCTGGATCACCAGCCGGCGCGGCTCGCCGGCCAGCGCCACGATGCCCTTGGTGCGCAGCAGCTGCGCGCCGTGCTGCGCCAGCAGGTCGGTGAGCCAGCGCTCCAGCGCGTCTTGGTCGAGCGGCGCGTGCGCGTGCAGGCTCAGGCTGGAGATGCCCGAGCGCTCAATGTGGCCGCCGGACGGCGCGTCGCCGTCGTGCGACTGCGCGCAGTGCGGACCGTGCACATGGCCCGGTTCGCCGTGCGCCGGGCCGTCGTGCGGCGCTAGCATCGCCTCCATGCGCGCCAGGTCGAAGCCGCCCACGCCGATGATCCGCTCCAGCGCCACCTCGGCGCGCTCGGCGCGGTGCACCGGCGCCATCGGGTTGAGCCGTCGCAGCAAGGCCTCGGTCCACAGCAGCTCCTGCGGCTGCACCAGATCGACCTTGTTGAGAACGATCTGGTCGGCAAAAGCGATCTGGGCCGCCGCCTCGGCGCTGTCGGCCAGGCGCAGCGCGATGTGGCGCGCGTCGACCAGCGTGGTCACCGAGTCGAGCACGGTGCGTGCGCGCAGCAGCGGGTCGACCATAAAGGTCTGCGCCACCGGCCCCGGGTCGGCCAGCCCGGTGGTCTCGACGATGATGGCGTCAAAGCGCGCGCTGTCCCGGCCCAGCAACTGGTGCAGGGTGCGGATCAGGTCGCCCCGCACGGTGCAGCAGACGCAGCCGTTGTTCATCTCGAACAGCTCCTCGTCGGCGCCGACGACCAACCCGGCGTCGATACCGGTCTCGCCGAACTCGTTGACGACCACCGCATAGCGCCGGCCGTGCTCCTCGCGCAGGATGCGGTTGAGCAGCGTGGTCTTGCCAGCGCCGAGGTAGCCGGTCAGCACCGTGACCGGTATCCGGGCGTCGATCGCTGCGACGCTCACTTCCAGGGCAGCAGCGAGACGTGGATCACGTCCTTCGCGCCTTCGTTGCCTACCGACTTGATCGCATAGTCGGCCTCGGTCAGGCCGAAGGTATGCGTTGTCACCAGATCCAGCGGGAAGCGCTTGGAGGCGAGCTGCTGCAGCGCGAGCTCGCAGGCCTTGTAGCTGTGGCCGCGCGCGCACTTGATGGTGATGTACTTGAGCGTCACCTTGGCAATGGGGAAGTTCGGGAAGTCGGTCATCTCGCCCTGTATCAGCAGCGTCCCGCCCTTGCGCTTGAGCGCCTCGATACCGAGCAAAATCGCAAAGGTTCCGGCGCCGGCGGTGCAGTCCAGCGCCACGTCGACACCCCGCCCGGCGGTGATGTCCATGATCCGCGCGAGCGGGTCTTCCTGCTGCACATCGATCACATAGTCGGCGCCCAGCAGCTTGGCCAGTTCCATGCGCTTGGCGTCCTTGGTGGTTCCGGTCACGATGATCAGGTCGGCGCCAGCCTGCTTGCAGGCGACGATCTGCGACAGCCCCTGCTGCCCCGGACCCTGGATCAGCACCGTCGACGCATAGCCGACCTGCGCGTCAAACAGCGCCCACTCGATGCCGTTGGCCATCGGCGTGACGATGCCCGCCAGTTCCATCGACACGCCGCGGGGCAGCTTGTGCAGCACCGAGTTCCACGGCAGGTAGGCGTACTGCGCGAAGCCGCCCCACAGGTGCGGCGCGCGGTCCGAACTGGTGTAGCCGTAGCGGATACCGTTGGGGTTGGCACGCCAGTCGGTCGCCTCGCAATGGCGATACTGGCCCAGGTGGCACCACTCGCACTGGCCGCACGACACATAGTGCTCCAGGAACACCTGGTCGCCCTCCTTCAGTCCCTTGCGCTCGGTGAACTTGCGGCCCGCCTTGGCGATGGTTCCGATGTTCTCGTGGCCCATGATCACCGGGCCGCCGCTGAGCGGCTGCTTGTAGATCTTGACGTCGGTGCCGCAGATGCCGGCGACCTCGACCTTCATCAGCGCGGCGTCTTCGGGAATATCGGGCATCGGGAACTCGCGCATTTCCATCTTGCTCGCGCCGGTCTTCACGGCCGCCATCACAGCTTGCATTGTCATCTCCTGGTTGTCTTCAAAGGGCGTGGCCGATCGCGCGGCGCCTACAGCGTCTCGCCGTCTCCGATCGCGCCCGCATTGCGCAGCGCCGCGTCGCGCCACCGGGGCCGCAGCTCGCGACCGGCCAGTATGTCGGCGATGCGCGCCTGTTCGTCGTCGACCTTGCGCTGCGCCAGCGCCGGCAGCGCGGCCGCCCGTTCGCGCTCGACGACGACGATGCCGTCGGCGTCGCCGACGATCAGGTCGCCCGGACGCACCGCGACGCCGCCGCAGGATATGGGCCAGTTGATACGCCCGCTGACGCCCTTGGTCGGGCCGTTCGGGTTCGCGCCGATGCTGTAGACCGGAAAGCCGAGTTCGCGCAGCTCGTCGGTGTCGCGGATCGCCGCGTCGAGCACCACACCGGCGAGCCCCATCGCCTTGCAGGCGTTGATCATGATCGAGCCCATCAGCGCGCAGCCGAGGTCGGCCTTGCCGTCGATGACCAGCACGTCGCCGGGCCGGGCCAGCACCATCGCGGCGTGGACCATCAGGTTGTCGCCCGGTCGCACCTCGACCGTGAAGGCCGGTCCGGCGAGCCGCATTCCCGGCAGCAGCGGCGCGATGCGCCCGTGCATGGTGCCGCGGCGGCCGCACACGTCGGCCAGTATCGACGAGGCGAATACCGCGTTGCGCGCAACCACATCGGGCGGCGTGCGTTCTATGTCGCGCCGGATATCGGCGTCGGATGGGTGGTTCATGCGCTTGCTCCTGGCCGGCGGGTGGCCGCTGCCGGATGGCCGCGGCCTTCGAGCAGCGCGTTCAGGCGCGGATACACCCGGCGCGCGTTGCCCTCGAATATCTTGTGGCGGCTGGCGTCGTCCAGGTCGCGGACCTGGTCGATGTAGCGCCGGGTGTCGTCAAAGGGGTGGCCGGTCTCCGGGTCAATGCCAGGAACCGCGCCGAGCATTTCGGAGGCGAACAGCAGGTTGTCGATCGGAACCACCTCGGTCAGCAGCCGGATTCCCGGCAGGTGGTAGACGCAGGTGTCGAAGAACACATTGCCCATCACATGCTCTGCCAGCGTGCGCTTTTGCATCGCCAGGCACAGCCCGCGGTAACGGCCCCAGTGAAAGGGCGCGGCGCCGCCGCCGTGCGGTATCACCAGCTTGAGCGTTGGAAAATCCTTGAACAGGTCGCCCTGTATCAGTTGCATGAAGGCGGTGGTGTCGGCGTTGATGTAGTGCGCGCCGGTGTGGTGAAAGTTCGGGTTGCAGCACGACGACACATGGACCATCGCCGGAACGTCGAGTTCGCACAGCTTTTCGTAGACCGGGTACCAGTAGCGGTCGGTCAGCGGCGGGTCGGTCCAGTAGCCGCCGGTCGGGTCGGGGTTGAGGTTCACGCCCACAAAGCCGAGTTGCTGGACGACGCGCTCGAGCTCGGCCAGGCAGTTCTTCGGCGACACGCCGGGCGACTGCGGCAACTGGCCCACGCCGACGAAGTTGTCCGGCAGCAGCGTGCACAGGCGGTGGATCAGGTCGTTCGATATCTCGGTCCACTGCCGGCTGGTCGCCTCGGTTCCCACATGGTGCGCCATGCCGGCGGCGCGCGGCGAAAACACCGTCAGGTCGCTGCCGCGCTGCTTTTGCAGTCGGAGCTGCGGCTGCACGCTCTCGATCAGCGCCTCGTCGCTGATGCCCAGGTCCGCCAGGTGGATCGCTGCGGGCTTGCGCGCGGCGTCGAGCAGCCCGGCGAGTTGCTTGTCGCGAAACAGGTGCAGCGCCTGCGGCTCGGTCGTGTAGTGGCAGTGGATGTCGATGATCATGGAGCGGGTCCTTCGGGGTCGTTCAGGAATTGCAGCAGCCGCGCGGACGTGGCGGCTTCGGTCTGCTGCGCCACCGGCGCGTCCCAGTACTGCGAGCGCGCCAGGCATTCGTGCAGGTAGCGCGCGGCCGAGGTGGCGTGCGAGGCGTCGTTGCCGGGAACGACCAGCGCCGGTATCTGCAGCCGCATCAGGTCTTCGGGCTCGGCGCCGGGCGCGGTGTCGCGGTCGGCCAGCAGCCGCGCCATCGCCGCGACGATCAGCTTGTAGTGCTCCAGGTCCTGCGCCACAAAGGCGCGGGCAAAGGTTTCGTCGCGCCGCAGCACCGACGCCCAGGGTCCGCCCCGCGGGTCGGCGTTGAAGGCCTTGCCGCTCTCGCGCACCAGCGCGAGCACCGCGTCGAGCCCTTCGCGCTGGACGAAGCCCAGATGCTCGGCAAAACGCAACTGGCTGCTGATGCGGTAGCGCGCGCCGCCGACCGGCCAGAACAGCAGCATGCTGCGCACCATCTTCGGGTACAGCGTCGCGAAAGCCAGCACCGGGCTGCAGCCCATGCAGCCGCCCATCATGTGCGCGCTGGCGATGCCCAGATGCTCCAGCAGCCCCTTGCCCTGCGCCACATAGTCGGCCCAGCCCACCCGTTCGAGCCGCCCGCCCGACTCGCCGGTCTCGCGGCGGTCGAAGACGATGCAGGTGTAGCGCGCCGACAGGTGCGCCAGCGGCCGGGTCTTGGCGTAGATGCCCAGCGTGCTCCATTTGTCGAGCGTCGCGTCGAAGCCCCCGGGCGAAAACATCAGCAGCGGCTCACCCGCGCCGATCAGCTCGTAGCGCGTGGCGATGCCGTCGATCAGCGCGCTGGCCATGCTCAGCCTGCGGCCTTGAGCGGGATTCCGCCCCGGATCTGGCGCGCGCCGCGCACGTCGTCGGCGTAGGCGCTGATCGCGTCGAAGGCGATGCGTGCGACGTTGGCGTAGGTCTCGCTCGGCGCGTCGAGTTGCGCGGCGCCGTAGCCGATGGCTGCGTGCCCCATACGCAGCCGCCCGTCGAGCCAGGGTCCGCCGCCCAGGCCACCGAGCACCGGTATATCGAGCGCAGCGACGACGGCCGGGCCGGCCACCGGCCCCGAGTGCTGGAAGTCGATCAGCGAGGCGCCCGCTTCCTGCATGCGCAGCGCCTGCGCGACCAGTTCGGCGGTGGCGGCGGGCGCGAGCTGCGCGCCGCTCTTGAGCATGGTTTTGTAGTCGATGCCCAGCTTGAGCGCGGTCTGCGGCGTGATGCCGAGCTGCGCAAAGACGGGAATTCCGGCGCGCGCGATGGCCCGCACCGCCTCGGGAAAGTCGGCCGCGCCGTCGAGCTTGACCATGTCGGCGCCGCCCTCCTTGACGAAGCGGATCGCGGCCTGCAGCGCGGCATCGCTGCCCTGCTGCAGCGGGCCGAAGGGAAAGTCGACGCTGAGCAACGCACGCGAGACGCCGCGGCGCACCGCCTTGCAGACGACGAGCATCTCGTCCATCGTGATCTCAAGCGGGTTGGCGTGGCCCCACAGGTTGATACCGACGGTGTCGCCCACCGACACGATGTCGACGCCGGCGCGGTCGGCGATGCGCGCGAGCTGCGTGTCCCAGACCACCATCGCCACGATCTTGCGGCCGTCGCGCTTCATCTGCTGGAGCAGGGGTACGCTCACCACGCTGTCATTGTTGTCCATGGATTTTCCTGTGCTTACTGTGCGCCGCCGCAGCCGCGCCATCTGCGCGCGACCCGCCGTCGCCCGGCCGACCGCTCACCCGCTGAGCCCGTGGGTGGCCGGGGCGAACAGGTCCTCGACCCGGACCGGCGTCTGGATGATTCCCTGGCGCAGGCAGTGCCCGACGATGTCGTCGAGCACCGCCCGGTTGGGCGCGATGCCGTAGGGCAGCGGGTCGCCGGTGATCGCCATCACCCGCTGGTGCAGCGCGTCGACGGCGCTCGGCTTTTCCAGCGTGCCTGCCTTCAGGCGCTCGAGATAGATCCGCTTGGAGCGCACGAAGCTGTCGAAGACCGCACCGGCCAGCGCCGGCTCGGCCTGCAGCAGTTCATCGCGCACCACCACCAGATGGTTGATCGGGTAATGGCCGCGCGCGCGCAGCGCCGCCAACCCGGCGTCCTGCGCGTTGGCGATCAGGGGCGCCACGTCGGCATGCTCGGACTCGACGCCGATCGCAGCCGCCAGTTCGCCGCTGGCCAGCATCTCGGCCATCGTGCGACCGGGCTCTATCGGAACCACGTTGGACGGTGGCCGGTATTCGGCCACATGCTCGTCACCCGACAGCACCCAGGTAATCTTGCTCAGGTCCACCTGATATTCGTCTTGCAGCACGCTGCGCGCCCACAGGCCGGTGGTGACGGTGTAGCCGCGGTTGACGCCGACGCGCCGCCCTTCCAGGTCCTTCGGCGTACGGATGCCGCTGCGGGTGTTGACCAGGATGGCGCCGTGGTGAAAAGCCCGCACCAGAAACACCGGCAGCGCGGTGAAGTGCTTGCCGTGCGCCCGCGCGCAGATGTAGGTGGTCAAGGCCATCTCGCAGACGTCGAACTCCATGCCACGCACCATGCGCCGGAAGGCGTCGACCAGCACCGGCACCTCCTCGAACGCGAAGGAGAAGCCCTGCGGCACTACGCTGCCGTCCTTGAGCGCCTGGTTGTTGCCCTGGGTGCGGGTGACGGTCCTGAGCCTGCGCTCGCTCATAGGCGGGTCTCCTGTGCAAAAAAGAGGGTCGGTACGGCGCCTAGCAGCAGTCGCAGCCCGTTCCGGCATCGACGCGCAGCCCGTTCTTCTGCCAGGCGTAGGGCAGGTCCTCGGGCTGCACCTGCTGCGCCGGCTTGAATAGCTTGAACTGGTGGCGCGCGTCGGGCGCGGTCCAGAACACCACCACGGTTTCCAGCGGCGGGCAGCCCGGCAGCGCGCAGCGCAGCTCGGCGGCCATCACCACCTGCTCGGCGTCGAGCGCGAAGCGCGCGCGGGTCCAGTCTTGCAGCCGCTCCAGCGCCTGCGTCTGGCTGTCGCGCAGCGCTGCGTTGCGCAAATGGCCCAGCATGGCGGCGCTCGCGCCGGCTCATACCGACTGGTGGCGCTTGCCGGGCTCGGCGCGCATCGCCTCGCGCGCCGCTTCCTCGAAGCGCTGCGCCGCCGGCAGGACGATCGCGGTCGATCGGATGCGCTGGCTGGCGCCGTCGAGCCCGGGCGGCGGCGTTCCCTTGTCGGCGAGCGCGCGCGCGGCCTTCATCAGGCGCTGGCGCGCCATGATGATGCCGTTGTCGGTCGACACCAGGTTTTCGCGCGTACGGTCCTGTATCGCGCCCATGCTTTCCTGCAGCGACGCGTCCTGCATCCCAATGCCCTCGATGCCGCTGTAGGCGGTTCCCGCCTTTTGCGCGGCGCGATCCATCAGGTAGTCGTTGTCCTTGTTCTGCAGCGGGCGGTAGCTGCCGGGAACGTATCGCACATGCACCCCCTTGCCGTCCTGCATCGCCTGCACCTCGGTCGCGCTAAGCGCGCGCGTCGGGTGGTAGTCAAAGCTCCAGGCCCAGTTGTTGTGGTCGTCGATCGGCACCCAGAAATGCCCATGCAGCGGATGGTCGCCGCGCGGCGGCACCATGGTGAAGCTCGGCATCACCCAGGGCGTCACGCGCCAGTAGTAGTTGCCTTCTTCGGCGTTGCGCCGGGCGCCGACGTACAGGCCGCCGTCCGACGGCACCACGTCGAACACCGGCCGCTTGTCGTTCTGGTTGTACTGGTTGCCTTTGGCGCCCTTGAACAGCGGGTCGGAATGGAGCGCACCGCTGTGCAGGAACGACACATGGCTCGAGTCGATACCGCCCTCCATCGCCTGCAGCCAGTTGCACTCCTGCAGCCGCTTGCTGGTGAAGCTCTGGTTTGCCGCAACGGTGGCGAATTCCCATTCGGGCAAGGCCGGCTGCAGTTCGGGCGGCCCCATATAAATCCAGATCACGCCGCCGCGCTCGACCAGCGGGTAGGACTTGAGCTTCACCCGATTGCAAAAACCGCTTTCGGGCGCCTCCGACGGAACCTCCAGGCACTGGCCGTTGACGTCGTATTTCCAGCCGTGGTAGGGGCAGCGGATGCCGCCCTCTTCATTGCGGCCGAACCACAGCGACACTCCCCGGTGCGCGCAGAACTCGTCGATCACGCCCAGGCGTCCGGCGCTGTCGCGAAAGGCAATCATGCGCTCGGACAGCAGCTGCAGGCGCACTGGCGCGCCGTCCGCAAGCGCGAGTTCCTCGGACAGCAGCGCGGGCTGCCAGTAGCGCCGAAAAAGCTGGCCCATCGGGGTGCCGGGGCCGGTCTGGGTCAGGAGGTCGTTCTGTTCGGGTTTGAGCATCTTCGGCGCCGCTTGGTGCTGCGGCCCCGGGGGCGCGCAGATTGTTCCTCATGAAAGAACGGTGTTCCTCCAGCCAAGACAGGATACCATTCGGGCTCGTCCCCTGTCAACCTGGAGCCTGAGTTTTATGACGGAACCCTGCAGCCGCATCGCCCTGTGCAAACCCGAAGAAGTGGCACCCGGGTGCGCCATCCGCGTCGAGCGCGGCGAACTGACGCTGGCGGTGTTTAACCTGGAAGGCGAATTTCTGGTCACCGACGACGCCTGTACCCACGGACCGGGCTCGCTGTCGGAGGGCTGCATCACCGGCGAAGTGGTCGAGTGCGACTTCCACAATGGCGCCTTCAACATCCGCACCGGCGCGGTCGTCGAGCCGCCGTGCATGATCCCGCTGAAAACCTACCGCACGGTGATCGACGCCGACGGCTTCGTGTCGATCGAGTTCTAGGCAATCGCAGCGCTCGGCCGCAGCCGGCCGCCGGCGCAAGCCCTACTTCGCCGGCTTGCTCAGCGAGCGCGCCGCCGGTGACCAGCGCTCGATTTCGGACGCCACATAGCGGCTGAACGCCGGCGCATCGTAGTCGGCGGTTTCCATGCTCTCGTTGGCCATCAGGGTGCGCGCAGCGGCGCTTTGCATGCCGCGTCGCACCTCGGCGTTGATTTTGTCGGCCAGCGCCGGCGCCATGCCCGGCGGACCCGACAGCGAGAACCAGGTGGTTCCGGTCAGGCCCGGATAGCCGAGTTCGGCCAGCGTCGGCGTCGTCGGGTACTCGGGCAGCCGCTTGGGCGACGACAGCGCGAGCAGGCGCAGCTTGCCGCTTTGCACATGCGCGTTGGCCGAGCTCAGCGTCATCACCGCCGCCTGGATCTGGTTGCCTAGCAAGTCGGCGACCGCCGGGCCGGCGCCCTTGTAGTTGATGTGGACCATGTTCAGTCCGCCAGCGGCGCGAAACAGCTCACCGGTCAGATGGCCGTGGGTACCGGCTCCGGGCGAGCCCCAGCTCAGGCCTTTGGGGCTGGCGTTGATGTAGGGCGTGAGCGCCTTGAAGTCCTTGACCGGAACCTCGGCGTTGACGATCACCGCCAGCGGCGGGCCGCCCAGTATCGCGATGTGGGTGAAGTCCTTCATCGGGTCGAAGGAGTTGGGCGCCTCGATCGGCGCAATCACATGCGAGCCGATGCCCGACACGACCAGCGTGTAGCCGTCTGGAGGCGCCTTGGCGACCAGTTGCGAGCCGATGATGCCGCCGGCGCCGGCCTTGTTGTCGATGACGAAGCTTTGCTTGAAGGCCTCGCCCAGGTGCTTGGCGATGAAGCGGCCCAAGGTGTCGGCGCTGCCGCCGGGCGAGTAGGGAACGACGATGCGCACCGGTTTGCTCGGCCAGTCGCTCTGGGCTTGCGCCGCATGCGGGGCGAGCGCCGCTGCGGCGATGAGAGCGGCGCTGATGGGCAGGAACTTCATCGGAGTCTCGCATTAAGAAGTCACAACGGCACCCGAGGCTGCCGTGTACGCAACGCGGCAGCCTCGGGTGCCGCGTGCAGGGGCGGGCAGGCTCAGTCTTCGACAAAAGCCTCTT
>CAISIP010000326.1 GCA_903885415.1 uncultured beta proteobacterium | reverse complement strand
TGCTCAGTTCCAACCCCTATCGCCCGATCGACGGCGAGCGGCGTGGCGGCACGGTCGGCTTTGCATTGCCGGGCGTTGACATCCGGGTGCGCGGCGACTCCGGGCGCGATCTGTTGCCAGGAGACGTTGGCGCCATCGAGGTGCGTGGCCCCAATGTCTTCAAGGGCTACTGGCGCATGCCGGACAAGACCCGAGACGAGTTCACCGCCGACGGGTTTTTCAAGACCGGTGACGTAGGGCGCTTCGACGCTGATGGTTATCTGAGCATCGTCGGGCGCAGCAAAGACCTGATCATCAGTGGCGGATACAACGTCTATCCCGCCGAGATCGAGAGCTACATCAACGACATGGCGGGCGTCGCCGAAAGTGCCGTGGTCGGCGTTGCGCATCCTGATTTTGGCGAAGTCGGCGTCGCGGTGGTCTGCCCCAAGGCCGGGGCCCATGTGGACCCGGAGCGCGTGCTGGCCCAGTTGAAAGAGGGCTTGGCGAATTTCAAGGTCCCAAAGCGCTGTTTCGTGGTCGATGAACTGCCGCGCAACGCGATGGGGAAAGTGCAGAAGAACTTGCTGCGGGATCGCCACCAGGGCCTGTTCGCGGCCGTCGCCTGACGCATCTGCCACCGCCGCCAGACCGGGTCTGGCCGCCTGTCAGCGCAAAACCAGTACCGGTATATGCGAGTGCGTCAGCACCAGCTGGGTCTCGCTTCCAAGCAGCAGGCGCTTGATGCCCCGGTGGCCGTGCGACGCCATTACGATCAGATCGCACTTATGCTTCTTGGCTGCCGCGATCACCGCATCCGACACCAGATTGGATTTGACGGTGAGCGCCTTTGCCTTCACCGCCCTCGCAGCAGCCGCCTTTTGCACCGCGTCGACAATGGCCTGCGCATTGTCCGCCCACTGCTTTTCAATCCGGGCCACCTCGCTCGCCTGCACCGCCAAGCCGCCCTCGAAGTAGCTCATGGGATAGCGCGCCACCACCTTGAGCGCCACCAACTCCGCGCCGGTAGCGGCCGCCAGCTCGATGGCGCTTGAAACAGCCTTCTTCGACAGGGTCGATCCGTCGGTGGCGACGAGTATGCGTTTGTACATGGCGGTTTCCCAGAGTGGCAAATGGAGACTGAAGCGTAATGGCGTGCCCGAAGTTAGTCTTGATATGCATCAAGTATTCAGCGCCCGGCGCAGACTAAGCTGCGCGGCGTGCACATCCAGGTCCATGGCCTTCCCCTTGAAGCTGAGCGCCCGGATAGGGTCGCAGCCACGCCGGTGGCTCGAGCGGCAGGGGCGGCAGACGCGCTGGAATTGATCGACGATCCGCAGGAGTGGTCGGCCTTCAGCCGACCGTGGAGCGGCGATGCGGCACTTATCGAGTCAAGCGTGGTGGTGGCAGGCATGCAGTGCGCGGCCTGCGCACAGGGCCTCGAGGCCGCGCTGCGCGCGGTGCCCGGTGTCCTGCGCGCCGATGTGAGCGCGGGAAGCGGCCGTGCCTCGGTCGTTTGGTCGAAGGACGCGACCCGGCCATCGGGCTGGATGCGGGCGATAGACCGGAGCGGCTATACGGTGCTGCCCGCCAACGACGCCGCAGCGCATGCGATCCGCCAGCGCGAAGGCCGCCAGGCGCTATGGCGTTG
>CAISIP010000325.1 GCA_903885415.1 uncultured beta proteobacterium | reverse complement strand
ATCAGCCGGTCCATCGGACGCGGGCTGATCATGTCCTGAATCACGGCATGGATTGCTGCGCGCTGGTCGGCGGTTTCCTCGAACCCGAAGTCGTTGGCGAATGCCTCGTAGTCGTTGGGCGAATAGCGAAATGCGTGGCCTTCGCGGGTCGCGCGTCGGGCGTAGATGTTGAGCAGTTCGGCCGCCGAGTCGCGCACCTGTTCGGCGGCCTTGCGCTTGGCCTTGTCCCATTGCCCCGATCCCAGCCGGTGCAGGGGCGCCTCCTCGGCGCTGACGCCGGTATAGCGGCCGATCAGCTGAAGTTGGCTCACCGGAACATACAGAACCGCCTTGTCGGCGTACTCTAGGTGCAGGAACTCCTGCAACGCGGGCTGGCCATCGCTCCCCAGGTTTCCGAGGTCCAGATGGATCAGCCCGCGGTAGCGGCCAACGCCATGCGCGCTGTGAACGACCGGGTCGCCCAGGTTGAGTTCGCTGAGGTCCTTGATCAGTGCCTCCACGTCGCTGACCTGTTCCTGCTTCTTGCGCCTGCGCGTGACCGGCCCCGCGGCAAACAATTCGGTCTCGGTCACGAAGTCGATCCGCTGCGCCGCCCAGCTGAAGCCGCTCATCAGGGCGGCGGTGGCCAGCCCGATGGGTTCCGCGCTTTGGCCGAATTCCCGCAAGGAGTCAAATCGCAGCGGGCTTACCCCACTGGCGCGCAGGAAGTCGAACAAGCTTTCACGCCGTCCCTCGCTCTCGGCCAGGATCAGCACCCGGTGCGGACTGCTCGCGAGATGGCGCTGCAGCCGCATCAGGGGTTCCTCGGCGCCGCGGACAGCCGTCAGGTCGGGCAGGGGGCTCCAGCTATCCTGGTGGTCTTGCGCCGTAGCGCGCAGTGGGTCCGGGTTGCGCAGCGCGAGCTGCGGGTATGCGTTGGCATGGCCGTAGAACTGTTCCGCGCCCAGGAACAAGGCGGCTGGGGGCAGCGTGGGGCGCTCAGGGTCGCCCTGGACCAGACGGTACCGGTCTCGGGTGTCCTGCCAAAAGCGCGCCATGGCGGCGTCGATGTCGCCATGCAGCACCACGGTGGCATGAGCGCCCAGATAGTCGAATACCGTCGCCGTCTCTTCAAAAAACAGCGGCAGGTAGTACTCTATCCCGGCGGTGGCGACCCCTGCGCCCATGTCCTTGTAGACCCGGCTCTTGGTCGGATCGCCCTCGATCGACTCGCGCCAGCGGCTGCGAAATCGCGCGCGTGCGTCGTCGTCCATCGGAAACTCGCGCCCCGGCAGCAGCCTCACTTCGGCAACCGGATACAGGCTACGCTGGCTGTCCGGGTCGAAGGTACGGATGCTGTCGATCTCGTCGTCGAACAGGTCGACCCGGTAAGGGACCGCAGAGCCCATCGGGAACAGGTCGATCAGGCTGCCCCGGACCGCGTATTCACCCGGGCTCACGACCTGGCTGACATGGCTGTAGCCGGCCAGTGTCAGTTGCGCCTTCAAGCGGGCTTCGTCGAGTTTTTGCCGCACCTTGAAATGAAAGGTATAGGCGGCCAGGAAGCTGGTGGGCGCAAGCCGGTAGAGCGCGGTGGTGGCCGGTATGAGCACCAGATCGGCGCCCTGCTGGCTGTCGCGTTGCGATATCCGCCACAGCGTTGCCAGGCGTTCGCTGATCAGGTCTTGGTGCGGCGAAAAACTGTCGTAGGGCAGCGTCTCCCAATCCGGGAACAGCGTGCAGCGTATCTCAGGGGCAAAGAAGACAATTTCGTCGTGGAGCCGCTGGGCATCGGATGCGTCGGCCGTGACGACGGCCGTCAGCCGGCCGGCCACCT
>CAISIP010000324.1 GCA_903885415.1 uncultured beta proteobacterium | reverse complement strand
TTCTTGGCCGGTGCGCAGGTGGTGAATATTTCTATCTCGAAGTCGCCGGCCGCAGGCAGATTGTCCAGCACCAGTTTGCCGCCGTCTATCTTGAACGATGCGCCGGCGCCATTCACCAGCACCCGCGCCAGGTTCAGCTCGTCGCCGTCCAGACGCAGGGGCTGCGCCGGCACATCCGGATTGCGGCGCAGCCGCATCTTGTTCAAAACCCGGGTCTTCGCCGGGTCGAGGTCAAAGCTAAGGTCGACGCTGTCGATCCAGTAGGCCGGTGCCGTGTAGTCGGCGCGTAGCACGGTCGTTCCCGGCCCCGTGGCCTCAGCGGTAGTCAGCATGGAGTGCCTCCAAAAAGTCGATTATCCGCGCCTTCATCCGACGCCCTGTTTCAATGAGGCTTCGATGAAGGGATACAGGTCCCCGTCCAGCACTTTCTGGGTGTTGGAGATCTCCACGTTGGTACGCAGGTCCTTTATCCGGCTTTGATCGAGCACATAGCTGCGTATCTGGTGGCCCCAGCCGACGTCGGTCTTGCTGTCCTCGAGCTTTTGCTGCGCTGCCATCTTGATGCGCATTTCATGCTCGAACATCCGCGAGCGCAGCATCTGCCAGGCCTCGTCGCGGTTGCGGTGCTGGCTGCGGTCGTTCTGGCACTGCACGACAATTCCGGTCGGCAGGTGGGTGAGGCGAACCGCCGAGTCGGTCTTGTTGATGTGCTGCCCGCCGGCGCCGCTGGCGCGGTAGGTGTCGACACGCACATCCGACGGGTCGATATTGATCTCGATGTTGTCGTCGACCTCCGGATAGACAAAAACCGACGCGAAAGAGGTGTGGCGCCCGCCGGCGGAATCGAACGGCGACTTGCGCACCAGTCGGTGCACGCCGGTCTCTGTGCGCAGCAGGCCAAAAGCGTACTCGCCCTCGAGCTTGATGGTTGCGCTCTTGATGCCGGCGACGTCGCCGGCAGACTCCTCCATCACCTCGGTCCGGAATCCCTTGCGTTCGGCGTAGCGCAGGTACTGGCGCAGCAGCATGCTGGCCCAGTCGCAGGCCTCGGTTCCGCCGGCGCCCGACTGTATGTCCACAAAGCAGTTCATCGGGTCCGCCGGGTTGTTGAACATGCGCCTGAATTCGAGTTGCTCTATCTCGGCGGACAACTTGTCGGTCTCGGCCTCGATGTGCAACAGGGAGTCGGCATCGCCTTCTTCCTTGCCCATCGCGTACAGCTCGGAGTTGTCGGCCAACTCGCTCGCCAACCGGTCGAGCGACAGGACGACGCCGTCGAGCGACTTCTTCTCGCGTCCGAGTTCCTGCGCGCGTTTGGGTTCGTTCCAGACCGTCGGGTCTTCCAGCGACGCGTTGACGGTTCTCAGGCGTTCGGATTTGCTATCGTAGTCAAAGATACCTCCGGAGATCTTCTGTCCGCGCGCTCAGGTTCGAGAGACGGGTGCCGATCTGGTTAATGTGTTCTGCGTCCATGGAGGGTCCTGGGGTTGGTTGGGCTCAAGCCGTGATTTTACGTTCGCTATCACCAGCGCCGATCGGCTGCAGCGTCCGGTTATGCTGGTTTGGGCCCTGGGGTGTTCCGCCCGGCGGCTTCAGTGAAAAAATGCTTCCAGCAGCAGGGCCAGTTGGGTTGGCTGATCATGGTGCAGCATGTGGCCGGCGTCCTTCAGCAACGCCAGGCGGTAATCGGCAAGCGCCTCAAGGCGCTGGTGGAACTCCGATCGGGTAAATTTCCCCGGCCACCAGCGAGACAGTGAGTCGTCGCTGGCCTCGACGACCAAAACCGGCGCGCTAATGCGGCGGTAGATCTCGGTTAGTTCGTCGACCCGGCTGAGCTGCGCGTTGATGATCTTGTGCGCCGGGTCGCCCAGAATTTCCCATTGGCCGTGGCTGTTTTCATGGGCCCAGTGCCGGGCCAGCCAGTCGGCCTTGTCCCTTCCCTCCTGGTCGCGCGCGAGCCGCGGATTGGTCTTGGCCAGCCGTCGCGCGACGCCGGCCACGCTGTCGTAGGGCCGCAGCGCCAGTTCGCCGCGCCCGAGTTGCTTGAGCTGGTCCATCCATTTCGCGTAGCGCTCTGGCGCTTCGCTGGCCTCGGTGCGCGGGCTTCCGAAGCCCTCCAGGTTGACCAGCCGGCGCACCCGCTTGGGCCGGATTCCTGCGTAATGCATCGCCACATTGCCGCCTAGGCTGTGGCCCAGCAGGTCGACTGGCTGCGCTGGGGAAAAATGGTCAAGCAGAAAGTCCAGGTCGGCCAGGTAGTCGGCAAACCAGTAATTGTCGACCGATCCGCAGGCGCTCAATCCGTAGCCGCGCCAGTCCGGTGCGATGATCTGGCGGCCTTGCATGAAGGCGTCCGACAGCGCGTCGACGACGAACTGGAACGAGGCGGCGACGTCCATCCAGCCATGGACCATAACCACTGGCGCCATGTCCGGATCGGTCTCACCCCAGGTCCAGACGTGGTAGTCGAGCTTGCGAATCGGGACGATGGTGCTGCGGGCTCTTCTTTTGACTTGGTACATTAAGGCGATCATAAGGAGACATCCCGTGCGTCGCAGTCAAGCAGATGACAGTCCGGCCAGACCCTCGGGGATGGACAACTACCGGTCGATGCACCAGGGCTTCGGCTGGCGGGTCCCCGAGCGCTTCAACATCGCGCAGGTCTGCTGCGCGCGCTGGGCTGCGCTGCCACAGGGTGCCCACCGCATCGCGGTCCACGCCGACGGCACGCATGCGCGCCGGCAAGACCATAGCTATGCGGACCTGCAACGCAGCGCGAACCGACTATCGAACGCGCTCACTGCACTAGGCGTCGCGCGCGGCGACCGGGTCGCGATCGTGTTGCCGCAGCGCTTCGAGACTGCGGTGGCCTAGAGCGCCGTGCTGCAGATGGGCGCGGTGGCGATGCCGCTGTCGACGCTGTTCGGCCCGGACGCGCTGGAATACCGGCTGTACGACAGCGAGGCAGTGGCTGCGATTTGCGATGCGGGCGCTATCGAGGGCCTGGCCGGCGTGCGGCAGA
>CAISIP010000323.1 GCA_903885415.1 uncultured beta proteobacterium | reverse complement strand
CTCGGACGCGCCCTCTTCGAAGCCGAGCAACTCTATGCCGAGGTGGTCTACAAAGGGGATGACGACACCAAAGCCCAGGGCAGCACGGGCTTGCGCCGGCTCAGCCACCGGTGACCACCGAAACGCCGCCGTCGACGGCCAGCCACTGGCCGGTGATGTGCTTGCCAGCGTCTGACGCATACAGCAGCGTAATTCCCTTGAGGTCTTCGTCGTCGCCCAGGCGCCGCAATGGCGCGTGCGAGGCCAGCGTGTCCTCGCCGAAGCTCCTAAGCGTTGCAGCGGTCATCTTGCTTGGGAAAAACCCCGGGCATATCGCGTTGACGGTGATGCCGTAGCGGCCCCATTCGGCGGCCAGCGCGCGGGTGAAGTTGACGACCGCGCCCTTGGACGTGTTGTAGGCAATGGTCTGCATATCGGGCGGGTTGCCGCCGAGTCCGGTGATCGACGCGATGTTAATGATTCGCCCGCTGCACCGCTCAATCATGCAATGCTTGGCGATATGCTGGCTGAGAATGAAATAGCCCCGGACATTGGTGTTCATCACCTTGTCCCACGCCGCTACCGGATGGTCCTCGGCCGGCGCGCCCCAAGTGGCGCCGGCGTTGTTGACCAGTATGTCCAGTGGGCCCATGCGCTCAAGCGTCTGATCGGCCAAGCGCCGGATATCGGCCTCGACCGCGCAGTCGGCTGCGCTCCATCGGGCGTCGATACCCGCCGCCTGCAAGCTGGCTACCGCGAGTTCCAGATCGGCGGCCTTGCGTGAGCTGATCATGATCCGGGCCCCGGCCTCTCCGAGCGCGTGCGCCATCTGCAGGCCCAGTCCGCGCGAAGCGCCGGTCACCAGAGCGGTCTTGCCGCGCAGGTCAAAAAGCTGTTGTACGGTGCGCGTCATCAAAGGACTCCATAGCGTGGTGGGGGCTTGCAGGCCGGCACTGCGACCGGCGGTCGGCGAGCGCTGCTCAATGGCCCTGATGCAGCCGCGAGCGGTAGTACAGCATGCCCACGCCTACGGCCGTCAGGATGCAACCGCCCACCAGCATAGCCACCGCCGTATGAGACGGCTCATCGGGTATGAAGCACGATAGCACGACCGACAAGAGCCCACCGTAGATCAGCACCCAAATCAGCTTTTCCAGCCGGGCTAGGCGCAGGTCGGTGGTGCCGTTGTATTTCTTGAAAAAGGACATCAGAACATTTCTTCGGACATGGCTGCACAGGTCATGTCGCGGTCTTGCACGACCCGCAGCCAGGCGCCAATTTTAGGCAGTTCATAACGGTAGAAGTAATCGGTGCAAGCCAGCCTTCCTGCACGCTCGGGTGCTTGAGCGGGCGCTGCCGCGTCCAAAGCCGTCATGGCCACGTCGAGCCAGATCCAGGCCAGCACCGCATGGCCGAAGGCCTGCATGTACGGAACCGCGTTGACCAAGGCTGGCTCGGTTTCGCCTCCGGCCCAGGCCCCATGCGTTGCGTCGAGCAGCTGCTGCCATCCCGATTGCAGCGCGCATGCGTGCCCGCGCAACGCTGGTTGCGCGCCGGCGCGCCGGGCCGTCTCAAGGACCCGCTCGCCCAGCAACGTCAATGCGCCACCGCCTTGCATCCGCACTTTGCGACCGAGCAGGTCCAGCGCGTGGATGCCATGCGTTCCCTCGTGGATCATGTTCAGCCGGTTGTCACGCCAGTATTGCTCGACCGGAAAGTCGCGGGTGTAGCCATAGCCACCGTGAATCTGTATCGCCAGCGAATTGGCCTCCAGGCACCACTCGCTGGGCCAGCTCTTGGCGATCGGCGTGAGAACCTCCAGCAGCAGCCGCGCCTGCCGGGCCGACTCGGCGTCGCCGGTGCGGTCCTCGTCGACCAGGCGCGCGCAATACAACTCGAGCGCCAGCGCACCCTCGCAGTAGGACTTCTGTGCCAGCAGCATGCGCTTGACGTCGGCGTGCTCGATGATGCGCACCGGCGCGCTGGTGGCGTCCTTGCCGCTGGCGCCGATCGGCCGGCCCTGCGGCCGGCTCCTGGCATAGTCCAGCGACGCGTAGTAGCCTGCGAGACCGAGCATCGTCGCGGCGGTTCCGACCCCGATGCGCGCCTCATTCATCATGTGGAACATGCAGCGCAGGCCCTCGTGCGGTCGGCCGACCAGGTAACCCACGGCACCGGCCCGACCGGCGACCGGAAACTTGCCCTCACCGAAGTTGAGCAGCGTATTGGTCGTGCCGCGCCATCCCAACTTGTGGTTCAGGCCGGCCAGCGCGATGTCGTTGCGCTCACCGGTCAACCGGCCCTCGGCGTCGACCAGTCGTTTGGGCGCGACGAAGAGTGAGATGCCCTTGGTGCCGGGAATCAGTTGGCCGTCGGGCCCCGGTATCTTGGCCAAAACCAGGTGGATGATGTTCTCGGTCAGTTCATGGTCGCCCGACGATATCCACATTTTGTTGCCGGTGAGCCGGTAGCGCGGACCCAGTGGGTCCTTCTCGAAGCCTTCTCCATCCGGCAGCGCACGGGTGGCGATATCCGACAGGCTGGAGCCCGCTTGCGGCTCGCTCAGACACATGGTGCCGGCCCAGCGCCCGGATAACTCGTTGGCGGCGAAAACCTGCTGCTGGCCCGGCGTTCCGTGCACCAGCAACAGGTTGGCGTTGCCCACGGTCAGCATATGGCTGCCGATGCCCACGCTGGCGAGTGCGAAGAAGGCGTTGGCGCTCGCGTTGACGGTGTACGGCAACTGCATTCCGCCGTAGCCGTAGTCCTGCGCAGCCCCCAGCATGCCGGACTCCACATAGGCGCGGTGCGCCTCGTGTGTGGCCTGCGGCAGGACCACCGCATCGCGTTCCAGACGCGGCTCCTGGCTGTCGACCAACCGATTGAACGGCGCATATTTCTCGCGTGCGATTCTTTCGCAGATGTCCAGCACCGCGTCGAAGCTTTCGCGCGAATGGTCGGCGAAACGCTCGCGCCGGCTGAGCGACTCAACGTCGAGCCACTGGTACAGCAGGAAGTCGAGCGTCTGACGCAGCCGCATGGAAGAGCGTGCGCGTCGTTGCGAAGGTGGCTGGCGCGCCGGGGCCTGGAACTTCAGAGGACTTCGAAAACGCCCGCGGCGCCCATTCCGCCGCCAATGCACATCGTGACCAGAACCCGCTTGGCGCCGCGGCGCTTGCCCTCGATCAGCGCATGCCCGGTCAGTCGCTGTCCGCTCACGCCGTAAGGGTGGCCAACGGCAATCGCGCCGCCGTTGACGTTGAGCCTGTCTGGCGGTATGCCGATCTTGTCGCGGCAATACAGCACCTGAACCGCGAAGGCCTCGTTGAGTTCCCACAAGTCGATGTCGCCAACGCCCAGGCCCAGACGCTTGAGCAGCTTTGGAATTGCAAACACCGGGCCTATTCCCATCTCGTCCGGATCGCAGCCGGCGACCGCGAATCCCAGAAATCGCCCCAGCGGCTGCAGACCCTTGCGTTGCGCGAGCGTCTCGTTCATCACCACTACCGCGCCGCCACCGTCCGAGAACTGGCTGGCGTTGCCGGCCGCAATCACTCCGCCGGGCATCGCTGGCTTGATGCCGCTGACACCCTGCTGCGTGGTGCCGGCGCGTATGCCCTCGTCCTGGCTGACCGTCACCTGGCGGGTTGTCATTCCAATGAGCTTGTCAGCCACACCCATCGTCACCGTGATCGGCGCGATCTCGGCGTCAAACAGGCCCGCAGCCAGCGCTGCGGTGGCCCGTTGCTGGCTCGTCGCACCGTATTCGTCCATCGCCTCACGGCTGATGTGGTAGCGTTTGGCGACGTTCTCGGCGGTCTGCAGCATGTTCCAGTAGATTGCCGGCTTGTGCTCCACCAGCCAGGGGTCGGCCATCATGTGCTTGTTCATTTCTTGCTGCACGCAGGAAATGCTCTCCACGCCGCCGGCCACAAATATATCGCCCTCCCCGGCAATCACCCGTTGGGCTGCCAGCGCGATGGTCTGCAGCCCCGAAGAGCAGAAACGGTTGACCGTCATACCCGATACGCTGATCGGGCAACCGGCGCGCAGAGCAATCTGGCGCGCGATGTTGGCGCCAGTGGCGCCTTCGGGGTTGGCGCAGCCCATGATCACGTCCTCGACCTCGGCGGCATCAATACCGGCACGCGTGATCGCGTGCGCCACCGCGTGGCCGCCCAGTGTCGCCCCGTGCGTCATGTTGAAGGACCCCTTCCAGCTCTTGGCCAGGGGCGTACGGGCGGTGGAAACGATTACGGCGTTGGTCATGGAATATCCTGATGCGATGGGAGTTCAGTTAAAGCACTGGCCTTCGGCGGCGAGCCTGGCCAGCATCGGCGCCGGCTTCCAGAACGCGGCGTCGTCGAGCGGATTTGCCGCGAAGCGCCGCATCGCCTGAACGACGTTGAACAGACCGAACTGGTCCGCGTAGCACATCGGCCCGCCGCGGAACATCGGGAAGCCGTACCCGGTGATGTAGACCATGTCGATGTCGCTGGCCTTGGACGCGATGCCGTCCTCCAGAATGCGCGCGCCCTCGTTGACCAACGCGAAAACCAGGCGCTGGACGATTTCCTCGTCGCCTATCTTGCGCGGCGTGATGCCCAGCGTCTTGCGGTGCGCGTCGATCATCGTCACGACCAGGTCGGACGCCATCGCATCACGCTTGCCCGGCGCGTAGTCGTACCAGCCCGCGCCGGTCTTCTGGCCAAAACGTCCGAGCTCGCACAGACGGTCTGCCGTCATGCTGTATTTCATATCGGGGCGCTCGATCGCGCGGCGCTTGCGGATGGCCCAGCCGATGTCGTTGCCGGCCAAGTCGCCCATTCGAAACGGACCCATCGCAAAACCGAATTTTTCAACCGCCCGGTCGACCTGCGTCGGCGTGCAGCCCTCGTCGAGCAGGAAGCCGGCCTGGCGGCTGTACTGCTCAATCATGCGGTTGCCGATGAAGCCGTCGCACACGCCAGAGACCACCGTGGTCTTCTTGATTTTCTTGCCCAGCGCCATCACGGTGGCCAGCACATCTTTGGCCGTCTTCTCGCCGCGCACCACTTCGAGCAGTCGCATCACGTTGGCCGGGCTAAAGAAGTGGGTGCCGATGACGTCCTGCGGGCGCCGGGTGAAGCCAGCAATCCGGTCCACGTCCAGCGTCGACGTGTTGCTGGCCAAAATCGCACCCTGCTTCATCACCGCGTCGAGCTTCCTAAATACCGCTTCCTTGACGCCCATGTCCTCGAATACCGCTTCGATGACCATGTCGGCGTCCTGGAGGTCGGCGTAGTCGAGCGTGGTTCGCAGCAGTGCCATGCGCTGTTCGTACT
>CAISIP010000322.1 GCA_903885415.1 uncultured beta proteobacterium | reverse complement strand
CCGTGCAGCCCCTGCACCAGCACCCGGCGGTCGCGCATAAAGCCCGCCAGAATGGCCAGCGTCACCTCCGGGTTGAAGCGGTAGACGGCGTCTGGTTCGGGCACATGCTCGTCGGGTTCGCTGAAGGCGGTGGCCATCAGGTCCGAGTCGATGCCGAAGACCTCGCGCACGCTGAGCAGGCGATCGGGCTTGTGAAAGGCGAAGTCGTTCATGAAATGGTGGGGCCCTCGCAGCTTGCGGTGTCAGGCGCGCGCGCGCGGCCCGGCGGTGGTGTCGGCGTCAATGCGGCTGAGCGCCAGCGCGGCGCGCTGCAGCGCCGGCAGCCACTGCCTGGCGCGCTCGGCGTCGAGCCGCATGCTCGGCGCCTGGATCGCGATGCACAGGTTCGACAACGCGCCCTCGCGCGGAACCCGCACCGCGATGCACAGCAGCCCGGGCAGAAACTCCTCGTCGTCCACCGCATAGCCCTGCTTGCGCACGCGCGCTATTTCGCGCTCGAGCAGCGCCAAGTCGGTGATGGTCTTGGCGGTGTACCTTTCCAGCGGCGCGTGCGCCAGCAGCCGGCGCCGCTGCGCCGGGCTCATCTGCGCGAGCATCACCTTGCCGCTGGCCGAGCAGTGCGCCGGAACGCGCGAACCCGCACGCAGGTAAAAGCGCAACGGCGCGGCGGTTTCGACCCGGTCCAGGTAGACCACCTCGCTGCCCGAAAGCGCGGTAATGTTGCAGCTCTCGCCCACCTCTTCGACCAGCCGGCGCAGCACGGCATGGCGCGCACCGTGGTGGCTATCGTTGCGCAGCAGGTTTTCGGCCAGCTGGCGCAACCGCGTTCCGGTCCCGTAGTGGCGGCCGTCGCCCTCGCGCTGCAACAGCCCGGCGGACTCGAGTTGCTGCAACATGCGGTGTACCGTCGGCTTGGGCAAGCCGGTCTCCTCGACCAGGCTTTGCAGCGAGTGGCGCTGGTCGCTCGCCGCCAGCACCTCGAGCAGCGCAAACAGGCGCAGCGCGGGCGTGTCACCGCCGGGCTCGGCCACAATCGCAGGGGTGCTCGGCACGATCTTCATGGTGCGCTGAATATAGCTAAATTCCGGAATTTAGTACATAGCGTACCGAAATTTAAATATTCGTTTGACCGGCGGACGGCAAGCTGCTAAAGTTTGTCCGCGAGGCAGCCGTGGACGGCGCCTGCGCATCCCTCTTCGCATCCGCGTTCCCCAGGAGAAACACCGCATGAGCCAAGCACCCACTACCCCCAAGCGCCCGGTCGTCCAGGGCGTCCAGAAGATGACGCCCTCCGAGGCCTTCGTGGAAACCATGGTCGCCAACGACGTGACCGACATATTCGGCATCATGGGCTCCGCCTTCATGGACGCAATGGACATCTTCGCCCCTGCCGGCATCCGCCTGATACCGGTGGTACACGAGCAGGGCGCGGGGCACATGGCCGACGGCTACGCGCGCGTCAGCGGCCGCCACGGCGTGGTGATCGGCCAAAACGGGCCCGGCATCAGCAACTGCGTGACGGCCATCGCCGCCGCCTACTGGGCGCACAGCCCGGTCGTGATGATCACGCCCGAGACCGGCACCATGGGAATGGGCCTGGGCGGCTTCCAGGAAGCCAACCAGCTGCCGATGTTTCAGGAGTTCACCAGGTACCAGGGCCATGTGAACAACCCCAAGCGCATGGCCGAGTACACGGCGCGCTGCTTCGACCGCGCGATCTCCGAGATGGGCCCGACGCAGCTGAATATTCCGCGCGACTATTTCTACGGCGAGGTCAGCTGCGAAATCCCGAAGCCGATGCGCGTCGAGCGCGGCGCCGGCGGTGAGAACAGCCTGAACGCTGCCGCCGACCTGCTGGCCAACGCCAAGTTCCCGGTCATCCTCGCGGGCGGCGGTGTCGTCATGGGCAACGCGGTCGACGCGTGCAAGGCGCTGGCCGAGCGCCTGGGCGCACCGGTCGTCAACGGCTACCTGCGCAATGACTCCTTTCCGGCCAGCCATCCGCTGTGGGCCGGCCCGCTGGGCTACCAGGGATCCAAGGCGGCGATGAAGCTGATCGCGAAGGCCGACGTGGTGGTCGCGCTGGGTTCGCGCATGGGCCCATTCGGAACGCTGGCGCAGCACGGGCTGGACTACTGGCCCAAGGACGCGAAGATTATTCAGGTCGAGGCCGACCACACCAACCTCGGGCTGGTGAAGAAGATCACCGTCGGCATCCATGGCGACGCCAAGGCGACCGCCACCGCGCTCACGCAGCGACTGGCCGGCCGCACGCTGGCCTGCGACGCGACCAAGGCCGAGCGCATGAAAACCATCCAGGCTGAAAAGGCCGCCTGGGAAAAAGAGCTCGACGAATGGACGCACGAACGCGACGCCTTCAGCCTGGACATGATCGACGAGCAGTCCAAGGAGCCTGGCAACTGGTTGCACCCGCGCCAAGTGCTGCGCGAACTCGAGAAGGCGATGCCGCCGCGCGCGATGGTCTCGACCGACATCGGCAACATCAACGCGGTGGCCAACAGCTACCTGCGCTTTGACGAGCCGCGCAGCTTCTTCGCGCCGATGAGCTTCGGAAACTGCGGCTACGCGCTGCCGACGATCATCGGCGCCAAATGCGCAGCGCCCGAGCGTCCTGCCATCGCGTACGCCGGCGACGGCGCATGGGGCATGAGCATGTCGGAGATCATGACCTGCGTGCGCCACGACATACCGGTCACCGCCGTGGTTTTCCACAACCGCCAGTGGGGCGCCGAGAAGAAGAACCAGGTCGACTTCTACAACCGGCGCTTCGTCGCCGGCGAGCTCGACAACCAGAGCTTTGCCGGAATCGCGCGCGCCATGGGCGCCGAGGGCGTGACCATCGACAAGCTAGAGGACGTGGGGCCGGCACTGAAGAAAGCGGTCGAAGCCCAGATGCAGCACGGCAAGACCACCGTCATCGAGATCATGTGCACCCGCGAACTCGGCGACCCGTTCCGCCGCGACGCGCTGTCGACGCCGGTACGCTTCCTCGAAAAATACAAGGACTACGTGTAGTCGGGCAGCGACCCCCGCGGCAGGCCGTGCAGCAGCCAACGCATCCCCGGCTCGACGCGCTCGTCGCGCGCGCCCGCGCACTGTGCGCCACCCGGCCAGCGCCCCGCCTGGGGATCGTCTACCCCTGCGACGCGCTCGCACTCGACGCCGCCGCGCGCATCCAGCGCTCCGGCGTGGCGCGGGTCGTGCTGCTAGGGCCGCGTGCGCCGATCAAACGTGCCGCCGACGCGGCCGGCGTGGCCTTGCACGACTTCGAGCATATCGATACCGGCGCCGCAGCGCCCGAGGCCGCAGCGCGTGCCAGCGCCCTGGTGCGCGACGGGCAACTCGAAGCGCTGATGAAGGGCTCGCTGCACACCGACGAGCTGATGTCCGCGGTGGTGCACCGCGACACCGGGCTGCGCGGCGCGACCCGCATCAGCCACGCTTTTGTGTTCGATCTGCCGCGCTACCACAAGCTGCTCGCGCTCGCCGACTGCGTGGTGAACATCGCGCCCGACCTGCGCACCAAACGCGACATCCTGGGCAACGCGGTGGCGCTGCTGCAGCGCATCGGCGTCGGGCAACCGAAGGTCGCCATCGTCGCGGCAGTGGAAACCGTGAACCCGTCGATTCCCGCGACGCTCGACGCACAGGCGCTGGTCGCGCTGGCGCGCAACGGCGCCTGGCCCGGCGCCGTCGTCGAAGGCCCCTTTGGCTTCGACAACGCGATTTCAGCCGAAGCAGCGCGCACCAAGAAAATGGATTCGGCCGTCGCCGGCGACGCCGACCTGCTGCTGCTGCCAGACCTCAACGCCGGTAACATGCTCTACAAGAGTTTCAACTACATCGGCGGGGGCGACTGCGCCGGCCTGGTGCTCGGCGCGCGGGTTCCCATCGTGCTGACATCGCGCGCCGACTCGCTGCAGTCGCGCATCGCATCGGTCGCGCTGGCCGTTCTCGCGTCGTACGCAGACTGACGCACACAAGGTTTTTCCCATGTTCAAGTTCCTGTCCGAAGAACCGCTGCACGACCCGATCGCTTCCGCCGCGCCGCTGGCCGGGACCGAGATCAAGTGCACCACCTGCTATATGTGCGCATGCCGCTGCGGCATCCGGGCGCATGTGCGCGACGGCGCGGTGCGCTACATCGACGGCAACCCCGAGCACCCGCTCAACCAGGGTGTGATCTGCGCCAAGGGTGCCTCGGGCATCATGAAGCAGGTGTCGCCCGCGCGGCTGACGCAGCCGCTGCTGCGCAAGCCCGGAAGCGAGCGCGGCGCCGGCGAGTTCGAGCCCATCTCCTGGGAGCGGGCCTACGACCTGCTGACCGAACGACTTCGCCACCTGCGCGCGACCGATCCGAAAAAGTTCGCGCTGTTCACCGGGCGCGACCAGATGCAGGCGCTGACGGGTCTGTTCGCGCGCCAGTTCGGCACGCCGAACTACGCGGCGCACGGCGGCTTCTGCTCGGTCAACATGGCGGCCGGAATGATCTATACGGTGGGTGGCAGTTTTTGGGAGTTCGGCGGCCCCGACCTCGACCGCGCCAAGCTGTTCGTGATGATCGGCACCGCCGAGGACCACCACAGCAACCCGATGAAGATCGCCATCAGCAAGTTCAAGCGCGCGGGCGGGCGCTTCATATCGATCAACCCGGTGCGGACCGGCTACTCGGCCATCGCCGACGAGTGGATCCCCATCAAGCCCGGCACCGACGGCGCGCTGCTGATGGCGCTGCTGCACCAGCTGATCGCGCAGGACCTGGTCGACCACGCCTTTCTCAAGCGTTTCACGAATGCACCGCAGCTGGTACAGATCGACGACGGCGCGCGCCAGGGGCTGTTCGCCTTCGACCCCGATCCGGCGCGCGGCCCCCCTGGCGACGGCCGCAACCCGCATAACAAGCTGGTCTGGGACAAGGCGTCGGGCGGCGCAAAGAACGCCTACCCCGAAGGCGTCGCCGACGGCTGCGACCCGGCGCTCGAAGGCTACTACACGCTGGCCGACGGAAGCCGCGTCGCACCGTCGTTCCAACTGCTGCGCGAGCGCGTCGCCAGCTGTACGCCCGAGTGGGCCAGCGCCATCACCGGCATCGACGCGGCGCGCATCCGCGCGCTGGCGAGCGAGCTGGGCGACACCGCGCTGCGACAGGCCTTCGAGTTGCCGATCCCGTGGACCGACGCCTGGGGCAAGCAGCACGTCAGCACGCAGGCGCGTCCGGTCGCCTTCCACGCGATGCGCGGGCTGGCGGCACACTCCAACGGCTTTCAGACGGTGCGCGCTCTGGGCGTTCTGATGAGCGTGCTGGGAACCATCGACGCGCCCGGCGGCTTTCGCCACAAGGCGCCCTACCCGCGCCATATCGTTCCGAATTACCGGGCCTTCAACGCGCCCGACATGATCCAGCCCAACACGCCGCTCAACGCGGCGCCGCTGGGCTTCCCGGCCAGTCCGGACGAGCTGGCGATCAACGCCGACGGGTCGCCGATCCGCATCGACCATGCCTTCTCGTGGGAGCATCCGCTGTCGGCGCACGGCATGATGCACAACGTCATCACCAACGCGACCCGCGGCGACCCCTACCGGATTGACACGCTGATGGTGTTCATGGCCAACATGGCCTGGAACAGCTCGATGAACACGATGGCAGCACGCGAGATGCTCAACCGCAAGGACGCGTCGGGCGAAT
>CAISIP010000321.1 GCA_903885415.1 uncultured beta proteobacterium | reverse complement strand
GTGGGCGGGCAAGGCGCTGCCGACCGACACGCTGTTCGTATTCGCGCGCGCGGCGCAGGGACCGCGCATGCCGCTGGCGATCCTCAAGCACAAGGTGAGCGACCTGCCGCTGCGCTTCACCCTCGACGACAGCAGCGCGATGTCACCCGAGATGAAGCTGTCGAATTTCAGCAGCGTCGTCGTCGGCGCGCGCATATCGCGCTCGGGCAACGCGATGCCGCAAAGCGGCGACCTGATCGGCCAGATCGGCCCGCTCGCGCCCGGTTCGACCCAACTGGTTCTGACCATCGACGGCGTGCAGCCCTGAGCGCCACGGCAGGGCTGCCGTGGGCCGCGCCCCGTCGGATGCCTGCCTTGGGTGGCGCACGGTTACAGTCCTGTTCCATGAAGCGTCTGCCGCCCCTGCATGCCCTGCGCGCCTTCGACGCGGCGGTGCGCCGCGGCAGTTTTACCCGTGCCGGCGAGATGCTGCATGTGACGCAGGGCGCGGTGAGCCGGCAGGTCAAGCAGCTGGAGGACTGGCTCGGCAAGCCGGTGTTTGTGCGCCACCACCAGGGGCTGCTGCTGACGCCTGCGGGCAGCGTTCTGGCCAAGAGCCTGGACAGCGCTTTCGCCACGATTCAGGATGCGGTCGAGCAGATCGGCCACCTCGACGCGCGCCAGCGCATCGCGGTCAATGTGCCGGAGACCTTCGCCTCGCGCTGGCTGGCGCCGCGCCTGCGCGGCTTTCACGGACGCTACCCCGATATCGACCTGTCGATCACCACCAGCAGCGTGGCCACGCTGCGCGAGGCCCAGCAGTACGACTGCCTGGTGATGTACCTGGACGCGCCGTGGGACAAGGGGGACTGCAGGCTGCTGCGCCAGGAGCTGCATATCGCGGTGGCGAGCCCCGAGCTATGGCAGGCCGGTATGGCGCCGCCGCTGTCTGGCGCGACGCTGCTGCATGTGCTCGGCGGGCCCGGGCGCCTGCCGATCTGGGAAAACTGGTTCGCCTCGCTCGGCTTGCACAGCATCGACCCGGGCCCCGGAATCGCCTTTTCTACCCAGGACCAGGCGATCAACGCGGCGGTGTCGGGCGCCGGCCTGGCCGTCGTCGACGCGCCGATGGCCGAGCGTGAACTCGCCGAGCAGCGGCTGCGCCGGCTCGACGCGCACGCGCTGAGCGGCCCCTACGGCTACTGGTTTGTCGAGCCGGCAGAGCGCGAGCTGCGCGACCCGGCGCATGGCGCGGTGGTCGCGCTGTTTCAGTCCTGGCTGCTCGAGCTCAGCCGCGATGCGACCGCGTCGCCCCCGCCTGCGACCGCGTCGCTCCAACCCGCGGCCGCCTGAGCAGGCGCTAGACTGCGGCATGCCAAATCCAAGCACCCTTGCCGATACGCTCGCGCGGATCGCCGCGCAGGACCCCACGCTGCACGCATTCGCCGCCGTGCGCGGGCTGGCCGACGCGCTCCGGGAGCAGTCGCGCCTGCACGGGCCGCTGGCCGGCTTGGCGGTGGCGGTCAAGGACATTTTCGACACCGCCGATCTGCCGACCCGTTATGGCTCGCCGATCTATGCGCATTGCGAGCCGCGCACCGACGCGGTGATCGTGGGCGCCCTGCGCCGCGCCGGCGCCCTGGTGATCGGCAAGTCGGCGACCACCGAGTTCGCCTACCTGCACCCGGCCGCGACGCACAACCCGAGGGCGCCGGGCCATACGCCGGGCGGCTCGTCGGCCGGCTCGGCGGCCGCGGTCGCCGCCGGCCTGGTGCCATTGGCGGTCGGATCGCAGACCGGGGGCTCGGTGATCCGGCCGGCGTCCTATTGCGGCGTCGCCGGCTTCAAGCCGAGCTTCGGCCTGCTGCCCACCGGTGGCATGAAATGCTTCTCCTGGTCGCTCGACACGGTGGGGCTGTTTGCCCCGGACGTCGGGCAGCTGGCCTGGTTCGCGCAGGCGCTCAGCGGCCACCCGCTGGCGCTGGACAAGGCGCCGCGTGACGACTGGGTGGTGCGGGTGCTGGACGACTATGCCTGGGGCGCGCTCAGCCCGAGCCAGCACAAGGCGATGGAGCAGGCGCAGCGCGCGCTGCAAGCCGCCGGCGCGCGCGTGCAGCGGCTGCCGGCCCCGGCCTGGCTGGGGGCGGCCTTCAGGGCCCACGACCGCATCCAGGGCTTCGAGGCCGTGCGCGCGCTGGCGCGCGAATTCGACTACCACGCCGACCAGCTATCGCCCCTGTTGCGCGACTATCTGAGCGGCGCCATGCAGGTGCAGCCAGCCGACTACGCGCAGGCGCTGCGCACGGCGGCGCAGGCGCGCGCGCAGTGCGCCGAATGGATGCACGGCTGCGACGCCGTGCTCACGCCCAGCGCGCCCGACGAAGCGCCCGCCGGCTACGCCAGCACCGGCGCCTCCACCTGGAACCGTGCCTGGACCCTGCTGCACCTGCCGTGCGTGAATGTGCCCGGCGCCACCGGCGTGCAGGGGCTGCCGATGGGCCTGCAGCTGGTCGGCGGCGCCGGTGCCGATCAGGCCTGCCTGCAACTGGCTGCCTTTTTGGAAGCCGCGCTGCGAACTGCCGGCTGATTCGCCAGCGCCTATGATCGCGGGTTGCCCGCAGCGCGATGGATGGCCGTCGCGCTGCGGGCGCAGCTCACCCAAGCCCATGCCCTCCGACGATAGCCACCCCGCATTGCAGGCGATGCTGTTGCACGCGCGCCAGATCAGCATTCGCGGCGCGCGAACGCACAACCTGAAGAACATTGACCTCGACATACCGCGCAACCAGCTGGTGGTGATCACCGGCCTGAGCGGATCGGGCAAGTCCAGCCTGGCTTTCGACACGCTGTACGCCGAAGGGCAGCGCCGCTATGTGGAGAGCCTGTCGACCTACGCGCGCCAGTTCCTGCAGCTGATGGACAAGCCCGACGTCGACGTGATCGAAGGCCTGAGCCCGGCCATATCGATCGAGCAAAAAGCGACCAGCCACAACCCGCGCTCGACGGTCGGCACCGTGACCGAGATCCACGACTATCTGCGGCTGCTGTACGCGCGCGCCGGAACGCCCTATTGCCCCGAGCATGGTCTGGCGCTGCAGTCGCAGACGGTCGGCCAGATGGTCGACGCGGTGCTGGCGCTGCCCGACAACACGCGGCTGATGGTGCTGGCGCCGGTGGCGCGTGGGCGCAAGGGCGAGTTCGCCGAGCTGTTTGCCGATATGCAGGCGCAGGGTTTCGTGCGCTTTCGGGTCGACGGCGTCGCGCACGAGGGGGAGGACCTGCCCCGGCTGAAGAAGACCGAGAAGCACGACATCGACGTGGTGATCGACCGGGTGAAGGTCCGCAGCGAGGCCGATCAGGCGGCGCGCGCGCAGCTGCGCCAGCGGCTGGCCGAGAGCTTCGAGGCGGCGCTCAGGCTCGCCGACGGCCGCGCGCTGGCGGTGGAAATCGATGCGCCGGTGCCGGACCCGGCGCAGCCGGCCGGACCCCGAGAGCACCTGTTCAACGCCAAGTTTTCCTGTCCGGTGTGCAACACCTCGATCGCCGAACTCGAGCCGCGCCTGTTTTCCTTTAACTCGCCGATGGGCGCCTGCCCGAGCTGCGACGGCATCGGAACGATGGACTTCTTCGACCCGGCGCGGGTCGTCGCTTTCGGCTCGCTGAGCCTGGCCAGCGGGGCGATCAAGGGATGGGACCGTCGCAACGCCTACTACTTTGCGATGCTCGAGGGCCTGGCCCGGCACTACCGCTTTGACATCGACGCGGCCTTTGACAGTCTGCCGGCCGAGGTCCAGCGGGCGGTTCTGTATGGCTCGGGCGAGCAGGAGATCCGCTTCAATTACCCGATGGACGCCGGCGCAGCGGCGGGCAAGAAGCTCAGCCGCAAGCACCCTTTCGAGGGCATCCTGCCGAACATGGAGCGGCGCTACCGCGAGACCGACTCGGTGGTGGTGCGCGAAGAACTGGCGCGCTACCGCAGCAGACAGGCCTGCAAGGACTGCGACGGAACCCGGCTGCGCCGCGAGGCGCGCCACGTGAAGATCGGCGAGGGCGATCAGGCGCGCGCGATTTTCGAGGTCAGCCGGATCACGCTGCGCGAGAGCCTGGACTACTTCGGCACGCTGCGGATGTCGGGCTCCAAGGGCGAAATTGCCGCCAAGGTGGTGCGCGAAATCGCGCTGCGGCTGAAATTTCTCAACGACGTAGGGCTGAACTACCTGAGCCTGGACCGCAGCGCAGAGACGCTCAGCGGCGGCGAGTCGCAGCGCATTCGGCTGGCATCGCAGATCGGCTCGGGACTGACCGGCGTGATGTACGTGCTCGACGAGCCGAGCATCGGCCTGCACCAGCGCGACAACGACCGTCTGATCGGAACGCTCAAGCACCTGCGCGATATCGGCAACAGCGTGCTGGTGGTCGAGCACGACGAGGACATGATGCGCGCCGCCGACCATGTGATCGACATGGGGCTGGGCGCCGGGATCCATGGCGGTCGGGTGATCGCGCAGGGCAGTTTCGACGCCATCCGCGCCAATGCCCAGTCGCTGACCGGGCAGTACCTGGCGCGGGTGCTGCGCATCGAAGTTCCGCGGCGCAGGACGCCCTGGCTGCCGACGGTCGTGCCGCCCGCCGCCGAGCGCCGATCCGCCTCCCGGGCGCCGCCGAGCAGCGCCGCGCTGGCATGGGCCGGGCGCAACGCGGCGCACCTGGCGACGCAGGGGGAGCTGCAGGCGATCCGGGTCGTCAACGCCAGCGGCAACAATCTGCGCGGCGTCAGCGTGGCGTTCCCGGTCGGGCTGCTGACCTGCGTGACCGGCGTTTCGGGCTCGGGCAAGTCGACGCTGGTCAACGACACGCTGTATGCAGCGGTCGCGCGCCAGCTCTACCGCGCGCACGATGAACCCGCCGAGCACGAGGAGATTCAGGGCATTGAGCATTTCGACAAGGTGATCAACGTCGACCAGTCGCCGATCGGGCGCACGCCGCGCAGCAACCCGGCCACCTACACCGGCATGTTCACCCCGATCCGCGAGCTGATGGCCGAAATGAACATGGCGCGCGAACGCGGCTACGGGCCCGGGCGCTTTAGCTTCAACGTCGCGGGCGGTCGCTGCGAAGCCTGCCAGGGCGACGGCGTGAAGCGGGTCGAGATGCACTTCCTGCCCGACGTCTATGTGCCCTGCGACATGTGCCTGGGCCAGCGCTACAACCGCGAGACGCTGGAGGTGCAATACAAGGGCCGCAACATCGCGCAGGTGCTGGACCTGACGATCGAGGCGGCGGCCGAATTTTTCAAGGCGGTGCCGGCGATCGCGCGCAAGCTGCAGACGCTGCTCGACGTGGGCCTTTCCTATGTCAAGCTCGGGCAGGCTGCGACCACGCTGTCGGGCGGCGAGGCGCAGCGCGTCAAGCTCGCGCTCGAGCTGTCCAAGCGCGATACCGGCCGCACGCTGTATATCCTGGACGAACCGACCACTGGGCTGCACTTTGCCGACATTGCGCTGCTGCTCAAGGTGCTGCAGCACCTGCGCGATTGCGGCAACACCATCGTCGTGATCGAGCACAACCTCGACGTGATCAAGACCGCCGACTGGATCGTCGACATGGGGCCCGAAGGCGGCGCCGGCGGCGGGCAGGTGGTGGGCATCGGGACGCCCGAGGACATCGCCGCCAACGCCGACAGCCATACCGGGCGCTACCTGCAGCGGGTGCTGTAGCGCCGCGTGCTCAGCCCTGGAGCCCGGGCTCGGGCAGCGCAGGCGGCCGGGCCAACAGGAACATCACCGAGCCGGCGGCGGCGAGCAGCGCCAGCACCGTGAAGCCAGTGCGGTAGTTGCCGCTCAGGTCGGCCAGTATGCCGGCGACCATCGGCCCGGCGACCTGCCCCAGCGCGGCGATCGCTGCGGACAGGCCCAGGATCACGCCGATCGCGTTGCGGCCAAAATAATCGGCGCGGATGGCCTGCATGATCGGGCCGCGCAGACCCCAGGCAAAGCCGTGCAGCAGCGCAAAGCCGAGCACTTCAGCGGTACTGCTGGCGTAGGTCAGCAGCAGCAGCCCCAGCGCGTGCGCCAGCATGCACAGCGCAGCGATCTGGCGCTTGGGAAAACGGTCGCCCAGTCCCAGTCCGACCAGCACGCCGGCGACCTGGCCCCCGGTCATCAGCATGATGACCAGCGCCGCCTGCTGCACCGTATAACCCAGACCCTCTTTCATGTGCGAGATCGCATGCACATTCACCGCGGTGACGGCCAGCAGCGCCAGACCGTGGCCCAGCGCAAGCAACCAGAAGGCCGGCGTGCGGATCGCCTCGCGCGCGCTGAACTCTGGCGCTGTCGCCGGGGCTGCGCTGTCGCCCGGACCGGCCGGCATGCTATCGGGCGCCAACCCGTCGACCGTCTGGCCATAGTCCTGCGGCCGGCGCTTGAAGACGTTGGCCAGCGGCACGCCGATGGCGACCACCAGCAGCCCCGAAGCCAATGCGGTCGCGCGCCAGCCGTGGTGCTGCATCGACCAGGCGACGACCGGAACCGCCAGGCCGCCGACGGCCAGGCCCAGGCTGACCATCGACAGCGAGCGGGCGCGGTAGCGTTCGAACCACTGGATGAGCGCCACCGACAGCGGGAAGTAACCGCCCAGACTGGCGCCCACGCCCATCAGCACGGCGCAGACATAGAAGCCGCCCAGCGAGTCGATCTGGCCCAGCGCCATCAGCCCCACGCCAAGCACCAGCATGCCCAGGCGGATCATCGCCTGCGCACCATAGCGGTCCATCAGCCAGCCCAGCACCGGGCCGATGATCGCGCCTTCCACCGACTGCAAGGCCGCCGCTCCCGACAGCGCGGTCTTGCTCCAGCCGCGCTCTTCCGACAGCAGCGCGACGTAGGCGCCGAAGGACTGTGTCAGCAGGGCCGCAATGAGGAACTGGATAGCGCAGGCGGCCCATGCCATGCGCCAGCCATGGAAGGGCTTCACGCGCCGGTGGGCCCCGTCATGGCGCCGGGCCTGACAGCGGCAGGCGCCCGTTGAGCGGGTAGGCGGGGTCGGTGTAGCCAGGGCTCGATGGATGGCCCGAGCCCACCAAGGCGTCGACCAGCGCCTCGTCGTCGGCGTTCACGGCATAGTCCAGCGCCGGGAAATAGTCTTGCCACTGCGCG
>CAISIP010000320.1 GCA_903885415.1 uncultured beta proteobacterium | reverse complement strand
GCACCTCGCGGCGCCGGGCGATGTCCAGCGAGGCGAGTGGCTCGTCGAGCAGCAGCAGTTTGGGTTGGGTGGCCAGTGATCGCGCGATCGCCACCCGTTGGCGCTCGCCGCCAGACAGGCTGGCAACGCTTCGCGCCAGCAGGTGGCCGATGCCAAGCAGTTCAACCGCAGCATCCAAGCTGTGTCTGTTGGCGGACCGCGGGACGCGGCGCAGGCCGAATTCGAGGTTCTTGCGCACATCCATGTGCTCGAAAAGGCTCGCCTCCTGAAACACATACCCGATCTCGCGCTGCCAGGTGGGCTTGAAGACCTTGCGGCGGCTGTCCTGCCAGACATCGCCCGCCAGCGAAACGACGCCTGTGGCCTGCTCCAGCCCCGCCACACACCGCAACAGGGTGGTCTTTCCGGAGCCTGAAGGACCGAACAGGACGGTGATGCCCTGGGCGGGCAAATGAAGCTCGACTTCGAGCGCGAAGTCGGGCCGAAGCAGCGACAACGCCACGTGAAGCACCGGCGCGTGCTTCATGGCAGGACCCTGTCGCTGCGTTTTTTCAAGCGCGATAGCGCGACCAGCACCGCAAACGAAAACGCGAGCATGGCGGCCGCCAACCAATGCGCCTGCGCGTATTCCATCGCTTCGACATGGCCGTAGATCTGCGTGGACACCACCCGGGTCTTGCCGGGAATGTTTCCGCCGATCATCAGCACAACGCCGAACTCGCCCACGGTATGCGCAAAGCACAGGACCGTCGCGGTCAGGATGCCCGGTTTGGCCAGTGGCAGCGCCACCGAGAAAAATGCATCCAGGGGTCTTGCCCGAAGCGTTGCCGCCACTTCCATCGGGCGGCGACCGATGGCCTCGAATGCGTACTGGATGGGCTGCACCGCAAAGGGCAGCGAGAAGATGATCGAACCGATCAGAAGCCCTGTGAATGAAAACGACAGCACACCCCAGCCGACTGCCTGGGTCCACTGGCCGATCCACCCGTGTGGGCCCAGCAGTACCAGGATGTAGAAGCCCAGCACGGTCGGCGGAAGCACAAGCGGCAAGGTCACCAGCGCGCCGATCGGGGTCCGCCAACCTGAGCGCGTCTGTGACAGCCACCATGCCAGCGGCGTGGCGATCAGCAACAGCAGCAAGGAGCTCAGTGTGGCGAGCTGCAGCGTGAGCACGATCGCCTGCCAGGCCTGCGCAGTGACAGCCGGGTTCATACCCGGTTCTCCGAGCCTCTTCGGCTGGAAGTGGCTTGAAGCAATTTGTCCAAGCTGGCAACCGATCGCAGCATGCCTGCGAGCGCTCCGTCTTTAGCGTTCATAGCCGAACGAGCGGATGACGGCTTTGGCCTTGTCGCCCTGCAGATATTTCAACAGGGCAGCGGCGGCCGGACTGTCCCTGCCTGCGCTCAGCAGAACGGCGTCTTGCTTGATCGGGGCGTGCATCGAGGCTGGAACGATCCATGCCGAACCCTCCTTGATAGTGCCGTTCTCCACTACCTGAGACAGCGCGACGAATCCCAATGCCGCATTCTCGGAGGCGACGAACTGGAAGGTCTGTGCGATGTTGGAGCCCTCGACGATCTTCGGCGCGATCCGCTCGCGCAGGCCCATCGTGTCGAGGGTTTCCATCGCTGCCGCGCCGTAGGGGGAAAGCTTTGGATTGGCGATGGCGATCTTGTCGAATGGGCTGTTGCGAAGGACGTCTGCTTGCGCATCAACAAGGCCGGGCTTCTTGCTCCACAAGACCAGTTTCCCCGTCGCGTAGGTGAATCGGGACCCGATCACGCCCAGCCCTTCCTTTTCGAGCTTGATCGGCGTTGCGTCGTCAGCCGCCAGCAGGATGGCAAAGGGCGCGCCGTTGCGGATCTGTGCATAGAACTGCCCGGTGGCGCCGAAAGCAAGCGTCGCCTTGTGGCCGGTCTCGCGCTCGAAGTCCCGGGCGATGATCTTCATGGGGGCGCTGAAGTTGGCGGCAACCGCCACAGGAACCTCAGCCGCCAGAGTCGGCATGGGCAGCATCAGCAGGATGGCGGTGATGGCGAAGCATCTTGGCAAACGAAGCGTCCTATTCAAAAACGAAGCGTCCTATCCAACTTTTCTGTGTAAAAATAGAACAGCGAAAATGGTTCGCTATTCTACTAAAGAATAGCGATTTCGTGTCACTGCAAGAGAGGCCCCGCATGAAGGCACCGAAGATTCATTTCGAAGAGGTACTGGGCAGCGCAACGACCGACAAACGATTGGAGGTGCTGCGCTCGATACACCATGCGGGCTCGATCTCGGAGGCCGCGAGGGCCAATGGGGTGAGCTACAAGGCGGCATGGCACGCCCTGGAGACCCTCAGCAACCTGGCGGGCGTAGCCTTGGTTGCGAAGCTGGTCGGAGGCTCGGGCGGCGGTGGGGCCCGGATCACACCGGCCGGGCTCCAGGTGCTTCAAGCGGCCGAGTTGCTCAACGCCGCGCGCGAGCAGGCTCTGGCGCAT
>CAISIP010000319.1 GCA_903885415.1 uncultured beta proteobacterium | reverse complement strand
TCCAGAGTTTCGATACGGCTATTGCGCTCGAGCCCGATCTGGCGCAGGCGCATTACAACCGGGGCAATGTACTGCAAGCTCTGCAAAAGCATGCAGCCGCACTGGAAAGCTACGACCTGTCAATCGCGCTAAAGCCTGACTACGCCGACGCGCACTTCAACCGCGGCGTAGCACTTGAAGGACTGTGCAGATATCCGCAGGCAGTCGTCAGCTACGACCGTGCTATTGGGCTCAAGGCTGATTACGCGCGCGCGCACAGCAACCGCGGCAACGCGCTGCAAGACCTCAAGCAGCATCTGGCTGCGATACAAAGCTACGACCGGGCTATCGCGATCGACCCCGATTGCGCCGAGACCTATAGCAACCGCGGAGTGGCGTTGCAGGATATGCAGCATTACGAGGCGGCCGTAAAAAGCTACGACAAATCGATCGCCTTGAGGCCCGATCTGGCGGAAGCCTACAACAACCGTGGCAACACCTTGCGCAACCTGCAGAAGTACCAGGCAGCGCTTGAGAGTTTTGAGAAAGCCATCAGCCTCCAGCCCGGCTATGTGCAGGCCTACAGCAATCGCGGAAGCGCGCTCGAAGATTTGCAGCAGCATATGGCGGCAGTACAGAGCTACGATATGGCGATCGCGCTGAGCCCGACCTACGCCGAAGCGCACTACAACCGGGCCAATGCCCTCAAGCAACTGAAGCGGCACCGGGAAGCCATCCAGAGCTACGACAAGGCAATCACCCTGATGCCGGACTATGTGCAGGCGCACTGGAACCTGAGCCTGTGCCAACTGCAGCTCGGCGACTTCGAACAAGGCTGGCGCGGCTACGAGTGGCGCTGGAAGAGCGACGACTACCGGAATGCAGCGCGCAGCTTCGACACGCCGCTCTGGTTGGGCATTGAGCCGCTGCGCGGCAAGACCATCCTGCTGTACGGCGAGCAGGGGTTGGGCGACACCTTGCAATTTTGCCGCTATGCAAAGCCGGTCGCCGACCTGGGTGCTCGGGTGATCCTGGAGGTGCCTCAGTCCTTGAAGGGCCTGCTCGGCCAGCTGGCAGGAGTGGCGCAGCTACTGGGACGGGGCGATGCACTCCCCGACCACGACTATCACTGCCCCCTGATGAGTTTGCCGCTGGCGTTGAAGACGGAGTTTCGCAACATACCGGCTGCGGTTCCCTACCTCTCGTCCACACAAGAGCAGATCATGCTTTGGAAGCAGCGCTTGGGGCCCGGGGGGTTCAAGGTCGGCATTAACTGGCAGGGACGCGCAGGTACGAAGATAGACGCGGGCCGGTCGTTCGCGCTCAAGCATTTCGAGCGTCTTGCGGGAATGCAGGGGATCAGGCTGGTCAGCCTGCAAAAAGGCGATGGCGTTGACCAGTTGCTGCAGCTGCCAGCGGCGATGGCGGTGGAGGTTCTCGGCGATGGCTTCGACGCGGGCCCGAATGCATTCGCCGATTCGGCGGCAGTGATTCAGTGCCTTGACCTGGTCATCACCTCCGACACCGCGATTGCGCATCTCGCAGGCGCCTTGGG
>CAISIP010000318.1 GCA_903885415.1 uncultured beta proteobacterium | reverse complement strand
GTCTGATCTTGGGTTTCTTGCATAGGAGCTTAGGCAGGCATCACGGCCAAGCCGCTGCCACATGAATAAAAAAAAGCGGGGCCCGTGCCCCGCCATTCAGAGCAGTGTATCTGCCCAGATGTTGCTAGCCCAATTGAGCGCATAGACACCTTCGAGTTCGTTCGGTGCGGGGCTCAGACCGCCGGCCCCGGCCACCGCCTTGAAGGTTTTTTCGGCGCCCACATATTCATGCACGCTGGCCACGTGAACGACATTTTTGTTGTCAACAAAGCTGTAACAGGTGTTGGTGAGCATGGGCGCGGGATTGATGTCCCAGCCGGCTAACTCCGCCACGATGGCGGCAGCCGCCACCTTGCCGTGGCTGTTGGCCATGTGGCCACTCTTGGGCATGGCCGGGGCGATCTGGATAGAGTCGCCAAGCACGTGAACGTCTTTGGCAGCGGTCGATTCGAAGTTGAGGTAATTAACACCGCACCAGCGGCTGTTGGCTTGGTTGTTCAAGCCTGTCTGCACGGCGATGCTGCCGGCGCGCATGGACGGCAAGACGTTCAGCACCTGCGCTTTCACATCGTCTTGGATCTCAAACTTGATGACCCCCGCTGCGGCGTCCACCGCCACTGTTTTGTGCTGGCTGCGGTACTCGACCATGCCTTTGTACTGCTCGTTCCAGACTTTTTTGAACAGCGCACCCTTGGAGGTGACGTCAGGGTTGGCGTCCAGTATCAGCACCTTGCTGCGCGGCTTGAACGTCTTGAAGTAGCCAGCCACCACTGATGCCCGTTCGTAAGGTCCTGGTGGGCAGCGGTAAGGCGCTTCGGGTATAGCGATTGCAAAGACACCACCGTCGGGCATGGCTTCGAGCTGCCGACGCAAAGCCACCGTCTCTGCTCCTGCCTTCCAAGCTTGTAATATTTTCCCAGAGGTGTGGGCGGCTCGCAGGCCCTCAATGCTGTCCATCATCAGTTCAACGCCGGGCGACACCACCAGCTTGTCGTAACTGATCTTGGCACCGCCAGCCAAGGTGACGGTCTTACGCTGTGTGTCAATAGCGCTGGCCATGTCTTTGACCACGGTGATGCCGTGGCGGCGGCCAAGTGCCGTGTAGGGCACGGTGAGGTCGGCCAGTTGCTTGCCGCCGCTCAGCACGAGATTTGAAATCGGGCAAGACATGAAGGCATCTTGCGGCTCGATCAACACCACATCAATTTTGTAATCCGAGAATATGCGCACGTACTTGGCAGCAGTGGCGCCACCGTAGCCACCGCCAATCACGACCACTTTGGCGCGTGCCGGTATAGAACTGGTTGCGCAACCGGCTAAGCCGAGGAGACTGAGTGCGGCGGCAGATTGCAAGAGCGTGCGGCGTTGCAGGCGGGCCTGCTTGAGGGAGTTTGATGTCGCGGTCATGGTATTCCTTTACTTTTTCTGCGCGGCGAAATACGTGGCCACGGCGTCAATCTGAGCGTCGTTGTAGCCCTTGCTGATTTGGTGCATGACGGTGGCCGGGC
>CAISIP010000317.1 GCA_903885415.1 uncultured beta proteobacterium | reverse complement strand
TTTTCTTGTCAACAATGTCGTCTTCATCGCCATCAACGGCCTGATCGGCCTGAGCCTGGCGCCGATGGGCTGGATGGCGACACTGCCCGTGATGGGCTATGTGGTCGGCGGCGCGCTGAGCACGACGCTGGTGGCGCGCACGCAGAGTGCCTGGGGGCGAAAAGTGTCGTTCCAAATTGGGCTGGCGGTAGGATTCGCCTCCACGCTGTTGTGCGCTTGGGCGGTGACCGACAAGAACTTCTGGCTGCTTGTCTGCGCGACGGTGATCGCGGGCTACTACAGCGCCAACGGGCAGCTGTACCGCTTTGCCGCAGCCGAGCTGGCCGCGCCAGCTTTCCGCGACAAGGCGATCTCCCTGGTGCTGGCCGGCGGGCTGATCGGCGCCATCGCCGGCCCCAACCTCGCGACCCACACCAGAAACATGTTCCCGGTGCCCTTTGCCGGCGCCTATCTTGCGCTGGCGCTGATCGCGCTGGTGTCGATGCTGCTGATGGCGGGGCTTGCGTTTCCACCGGTGGCGCCCAAAGTCGCGGGCAGTTCCACTGGCCGGCCTATGGGCGAAATCATGCGCCAGCCCGTCTTCATCGTCTCGACCCTGGGCGCCGCGCTGGGCTACGGCGTCATGAACCTGCTGATGGCGTCGACGCCGCTGGCGATGCAGGTTTGCAGCCTGCCATTTGAAGATGCCGCGATGGTGTTGCAGTGGCATGTCGTCGGCATGTTTGCGCCCGGTTTTTTCACCGGCGCCCTGATCAAGCGCTTCGGTGTGCTGCAGATCATGGCGGTTGGCGTTGCCCTCAACGCCGCCTGCATCGCGGTGGCGCTGTCGGGCGCCGGAATTGGGCAGTTCGTCGTCGCGCTGTTCCTGCTGGGGGTCGGATGGAACTTCCTGTTCACCGGCGGCACCAGTCTGTCAATGCAGGCCTACCGCCCGGAAGAAAAGGACCGGGTCCAGGGGATGATCAATTTCTGCGTGTTCGGCGTGATGGCGCTTAGCTCCTTCGCGTCGGGCGCGCTGGTCACGACCCAGGGCTGGGAGATGCTGAACCTCGGTTCGCTGGTGCCCGTCGTGTTGACCGCGACTACGCTGGCGTGGTTTGCGCTGCGCAGTCCAGCAGCCCCGCCCAAGGCCGCCTGAGCCAGGCGCAGGCCGGCTAGAAGCGCAGGTCGAGCCAGCGCTCGAGCGCGCCAAAGACCTGCTCGCGGTCGGGCTCGCGCTCGTTGAATAGCTCGTGGTACAGCGTCTCGAAGCGGTGCGCGCTGACCACGGTCTTGGGCGCTGCACGGGCAAAGGCGCGGCTGCCCGCAGGATCGACCAGCCTGTCGGCGCCAGCGTACAGCAGCAGCGTCGGAACGCACCAAGCCGGGGCCGCCGCAATGGTCGCCGGGCCGCCTGCGGCGATGAAGACCGCCAGGCGCGCGCAAATGCGGTCGTGCACCAGCGGGTCCGACCGATAGGCTGCGACGACCGCCGGGTCGTGCGAAAGAAACGCCGGATTCAGGCCGTTACCCACACGCAGGTTGGGCGCGATGCGCGGCAACGTCGCCAACAGCAGCTTCTGGAACGCATTGAGACCCGGGTCCAGCGCCGGCGACGACAGCACCAGCGCCTGCACCGGGCACAGCGACAGGGCCACAAAGCGCGCCACGACCAGGCCGCCCAGGCTGTGTCCCAGCAGGATCAGGGGCGTATCCGGCCCCCTCTGCGTGCGCAACTGCTCGACCACCGCGGTCAGATCGGTCAGCAACCGATCGGCCTGCGGCAACGCGCCGCGCGCTCCCGTCGACTCGCCATGGCCGTACTGGTCGTAGGCGCGGACCGCAAAGCCCCAGCGGTTCAGGCGCCGTGCCACATGCCCATAGCGCCCGGCATGCTCGCCCAGCCCGTGGACGATCAGGACCACGCCGCGCACCCGCCCGCTGTCCAGCGGCCAGTCGGACATCATCAGGCTGCTGCCGTCGCTCGCCGTGAGCGCATAAGTGCGCGGTGCGCGCATTGCCCGAGCAGGATCAGGGGCAGTCGGCCATCATCTTGGCCACCGCCGCGGTCAGTTTTTTCGCGTAGGGCACATGCAAAAACTCGTTAGGCCCGTGGGCATTGCTTTTGGGGCCGAGTACGCCGCAAACCATCATCTGCGCCTGGGGAAAGCCGCGCGCCAACATGCTCATCAGGGGGATCGTTCCGCCCTGGCCTATGTAGCCACAGGGTGCGCCAAAGTACGCCTGCGACGCTGCGTTGAGCGCGCGCTCGAACCAGGGTGCCGTCGCCGGCGCGTTCCAGCCGGTCGCGCCTTCATGGCATTGAAAAGTCACACGCGCCTGGTACGGCGCGTTGTCCTCCAGCAGCGCCTTCATCTCCTGCACCGCCTTGGCAGCGTCGACCAGCGGCGGCAGCCGCAGGCTGAGCTTGAAGGCGGTATAGGGGCGCAGCACATTGCCAGCGTCGGCCAGCGCCGGAAAGCCCTCGGCGCCGGTCACACTGAGCGTCGGGATCCAGGTGCGGTTGATCAGCGCCTGCACCCTGTCGGTGGTGGTGGGCAGCACCGAAGTCTGCGCGCCGTCGCAGTCGTAATGCGCCCAGGGAAAACGCCGCGTCACCTCGTCGCCCAAGATGGCCGCGGTGGCGCGCGCCTGCGCAAGCCGATCGGCTGGCACCTCGCAGTGAAAGCTCGCCGGCAACAGACGGCCGCTCTTGCTGTCCTCGAGCCGGTCGAGCACCTGGCGCATGATGCGAAAGCTCGATGGCACGAGGCCCGAAGCGTCACCCGAATGGATTCCCTCGGTCAGCACCTCGACCTTGAGCGTTCCGCTGGCCATGCCGCGCAGGCTGGTCGTCAACCAGAGCTGGTCGTAGTTGCCCGCCCCCGAGTCCAGGCAGACCACCAGCCCGACATCGCCCAGCCGCGGTCGCAGCGCGTCGATGTAAGGCAACAGGTCGTAGGATCCGCTCTCCTCGCAGGTCTCCACCAGGCCGACGATGCGCGGATGCGCGACCTGCTGTGCCTTGAGCGCCTGGATCGCGGCAATGCTGGCGTAGACCGCGTAGCCGTCGTCGGCTGCGCCACGCCCATACAGCCTTCCGTCCTCGTACTTCGGCGTCCAGGGGCCGAGGTCTTTGCGCCAGCCGTTGAACTCGGGTTGCTTGTCCAGGTGACCGTACATCATCACGGTCTGGGTCGAACCGGCCTTGGTCGCGTCCAGCTCGAAGAACAGCACCGGCGTTCGTCCCTCAAGTCGCACCACTTCCAGCCGAAGGCCCTCGACCTTCTGCGCCTCGACCCATGCCGCCGCATTGCGCAGCACCGTGTCGATATGGCCATGCTGGGCCCAGTTGGCGTCGAAACCGGGCGACTTGGACGGTATTGCGATGTACTCGGTCAGCTGCGCGACGATGTCGCGATCCCACTGCGCGCTGGCTTGGGCCAACGCCTGCGCGTCGTCCAAAACACCGGTTGGGACTTCTCTGTGCAGGGGAGCGTTCATGGCAGCCTCTTTCGTTGGGTGGGGCAGCCATCGTACCAAGTCTGCGGCGCGCCCCACAGGCCCCTGCTCCAGGCGGTAAGCCGTGCGGGTGGCGGCGCCGACAGCTTGCACCAGACCTGCGGCGCACGGGCCAGGTGCGCCATCTACCCAGCTGTCACGTGCCAGCGAGCCAGGTCAGTTCGACGGCCAGGGCGACCACCCCACGCCCAAGCCCTATGGCCATCCGCGCCGGCGACGACCATTGGGTTGGCGTCCTGTCCCACCACCTGTTCAAAAAGCATCCGGTGGGGACCGCGAGCCCGCAACGGCTCAAGGAGCTGCCGCTGGATAAGCCAACCCAGTTGGGGGGCCACATGCTGCTCGACCGTGCTGCGGCCGGAGCCCCTGCAGGCGCTCGCTCAGGATGGCGCCGCTGTGTGCGCGTCGCCGCGCGACATCGCCTCCCGCGTAAGGGTGTTTTTTACTGCCGCGTCACGCCGCAGCATTCACTCGACACCTTCCTCGGTGCGCCCGTGGCGGCGGTCCCCAGGGAGCAAAAACCAAAGCGCGGCCCATCATGGTGGGCGGCGCGCCCGCGGATATTACGCGCGTGCAGCCGTTGTTCGACCTCCTGGCCTGGTGGACTTTCCACACCGGGCCAGTCGACATCGGCCTGTTGGCCACGCTATGCAACAACATGATCGCCATCACCACGCAGGCGCTGGTGGCGAAGGCCATGGTCATGGGAGTCAGCGAGGGGCCCGCTAATTTTGCGTAAGCAGCCAGCGCATCGGCATCCCTGATTGGTTGATAAGCGCTGATCCAGTAAGCCTTGGGCATGGGCTTAGTTTCAAAGTTTGAGCGAACCGAGATGGGCGACTGCTTCAGCTTTCGGCTTCGACAGGGTAAAGCGGTGCGACCGTCAGGCCCCTGACCTGATGGCGTTCAATCAACTGCGCCACCAGACCCGACCTTTTTGCTTCTTCCACAAAGGCGCGCAGAAAGGCCGCGCCCTCTGAATGTGATTTATGCGTGCCGATCGACTGCTGTATGGCGGTGAACTGTCCCTCCAGAATGCGCGAACCCGGCAGCTTCTGCACATCGGCCAGCAAGAGTGGGCGAAGGCTTGCCATGGCATCCAGGCCATCGCGAACAAAAATCTCGAAGGTGGCATCAAAGCCTTGCGCATGCACCAGCGTCGCATGCTGAATATTTCGAACCAGCCAAAGGTCATAGGCCGTCCTCTGCGACACAGCAATTCGAACGCCGGGCCGATCAACGTCCTTGACATCGGTAAACGGTGAATCCTCTGGGACGAGATAGCTGGCCTCGATTTCCACATAGGCCGCGCTGAAGGCTATTTTTTCAGCGCGGGCCGGTTCCGCCCCAATCAGTCCGATGTCCCAGACATTGCTCTGCGCCGCATCAGCCAACACGCCAGGAGAAGGAAACGAGACCAAGGCCAAGCCGACCCCCAGGTGATCAGCGATCGCGCGTGCCATGTCAGGCGCCACACCGGTCGGTTCACCGGATGCCGTTCTGCCGTTGTTGAGCAGTGAATTGCTCAGATTCAGGCCAGCCCTGAGAACGCCCGTCGGTGCAAGCTCGCGAATGATCTGCGGGTTGACTTGCAAACTGGGATAAGCCTTGTCGGTGGCGCGCATCGTCGGAAATCTCCTTGTCCTGGCAGCGCGAAGTTCGGTCAATCCGACCGCGCCTGCCGCATTCTAGGCAATCCGCTTGAGCTGGCACCACATCGTCGGCGCCACCGAAACCGAGAC
>CAISIP010000316.1 GCA_903885415.1 uncultured beta proteobacterium | reverse complement strand
GGGCCGACAAAATACGCCGACGATCTCGTCGCCGCGGTTGAGAAAGGCCTCGAGTGCCGCCTTGCCAAAATCCTGCTGTCCGATGATGACAATTTTCATGATGGGGTTCGGGTTTTGTGGGCGACGCTCAGATGACTTTCGCTTCACGCAGCGAGCCTATCTCGACTGCGGAATAACCGAGTTGTTGCAGCACTTCGTCGGTATGCTCGCCAAGCAGCGGCGAGCGCGTGACTTCGGTCGCGCTGTCGGACATCTTGATCGGGTTGCCCACCGTGAGGTACTTTCCGCGCTCGGGATGGTCGACCTCTACGATCGTTCCGCTCGCACGCAGCGACGGCTCCTCGGAAATTTCCTTCATGGACAGGATCGGGCCGCAGGGAATGTCGTACTGGTTCAGGATCTCCATCGCCTCGAACTTTGTCTTGGTCATGGTCCATTTTTCGATGCGCGCGAATATCGGCTTGAGATGTAGCAGGCGCGCCGCTGGCTTGGCGTAGGCCGGGTCGGTGATCCAGTCCTCCTGCCCGATCACCTTGCACACCGCCGGCCATACGGCGGCCTGGGTGATGAAGTAGATATAGGCATTGGGGTCGTTCTCCCATCCCTTGCATTTCAGGATGGAGCCGGGCTGACCACCGCCCGAGGCATTGCCGGCGCGCGGAACTGCGTCGCCAAAAGCGGTGTCGGGATACTGCGGGTACTCGTTGAGCGTATGGGTACGCTCCAGTCGCTGCTGGTCGCGCAGCTTGACCCGGCACAGGTTGAGCACCGCGTCCTGCATCGGCGCCAGAACCTTTTGGCCGCGGCCGGTCGCGTTGCGCTGGTACAGCGCCGCTACGATTCCCAGCGCCAGGTGCAGCCCGGTGCCAGAGTCGCCAATCTGTGCGCCAGTGACCAGTGGCGGGCCATCGTCAAAGCCGGTCGTCGACGCGGCTCCCCCGGCGCATTGCGCCACGTTCTCGTACACCTTGCAGTCCTCGTATTTCCCGGGCCCGAAGCCCTTGACCGACGCGACGACCATGCGCGGGTTCAGCTCCTGGATCCGCTCCCAGGTGAAACCCATGCGGTCGAGCGCTCCCGGCGCAAAGTTCTCCACCAAGACGTCACAGGTCTTGATCAGGCGGTCCAGCACTTCCTTGCCCTTGGGGTCCTTGGTGTTGACCGTGATCGAGCGCTTGTTGTGGTTGAGCATCGTGAAGTACAGGCTGTCGACGCCGGGGATATCGCGCAGTTGGCCGCGCGTTGCATCCCCTTCGCCGGCCTTTTCCACCTTGATCACGTCGGCACCGAACCAGGCCAGCAGTTGGGTGCAGGTCGGGCCGGACTGAACATGGGTGAAGTCGAGAATGCGAACGCCGTCTAGTGCTTTGCTCATGGGGGTCTCCTTGTGGGCGCAGGTTATTTTTTGTTGGCCGCGGTCTGCGGATTCAGCATGGTGATGCGGCCGCTCTCCGTCCCGGCGGTTTCGTCGATGACCGCATTGATCAGCGTCGGCTTGCCGGATCGTAGCGCCTCGTTCAATGCCACCGATAATTCGGCGGGTGTCGTGGCGTGCACGCCGACACCGCCGAACGCCTCCATCATCTTGTCGTAGCGCGCGCCTTTGACGAAAACGGTCGGCGCCACATCGGCGCCACCCGAGCCATTGACGTCGGTGCCGCGGTACACGCCGTTGTTGTTGAAAACCACCACGCAGACCGGCAGGTTGTAGCGGCAGATGGTCTCGACCTCCATGCCGGAAAAGCCGAAGGCGCTGTCGCCTTCGATGGCGATCACCGGCTTGCCCGTTACCACTGCGGCGGCCACCGCGTAGCCCATCCCAATGCCCATGATTCCCCAGGTTCCCACGTCGAGCCGCTTGCGGGGTTCGTACATGTCGACGATGCTGCGCGTGAAATCTAGTGTGTTGGCGCCCTCGTTGACCAGCATCGCGCTCGGGTTGGCTTTGACGACCTCGCGTATGGCGCCCAGCGCGCTGTGAAAGTTCATCGGCGAAGGGTTCTTGGCCAGCGTTTCCGCCATCTTCGACAGGTTCTTATCCTTGCGCTCGGTGATTGCTCCGATCCAATCGGCCGGCGCCTTGGCCCAGTTCGGCCCGATGCCCGTCAGCAGTGCCGCCACGCAAGAGCCGATATCGCCGATCAGGGGTGCAGCGATGGCCACGTTGCTGTCGATCTCGGTGGGCGCGATGTCGATCTGGATGAATTGCTTGGCAGCGGGCGCGCCCCAGGTCTTGCCTTTGCCGTGCGATAGCAGCCAGTTCAGGCGCGCGCCGATCAGCATCACGACGTCGGCCTGCGCGAGCACATAGGACCGCGCCGCCGAAGCCGACAGCGGGTGCGTGTCGGGCAGCAGGCCCTTGGCCATCGACATTGGCAGGTAAGGTATCCCGGTCTTTTCGACCAGCGCGCGGATGTCCGCGTCGGCCTGCGCGTAGGCGGCTCCCTTGCCCAGCAGTATCAGCGGGCGCCTGGCACCCTTGAGCAGGGCCAGTGCCCGGTCCACCGAGTCGGACGCCGGTATCTGTCGCGGAGCCGGGTCGACAACTTTGATCAACGATGCCTTGCCCGCTGCTGCATCCATCGTCTGCGCGAACAGCTTGGCCGGAAGGTCCAGGTACACGCCGCCCGGACGACCCGACAGCGCTGCGCGGATGCAGCGCGCGATGCCGACGCCGATATCTTCGGCGTGTAGCACCCGGTAGGCGGCCTTGCACAGCGGCTTGGCGATGGCGAGCTGGTCCATTTCCTCGTAGTCGCCTTGCTGCAGGTCGACGATCTCGCGCTCGCTCGAGCCACTTATCAGGATCATCGGGAAGCAGTTCACCGTGGCGTTCGCCAACGCGGTGAGGCCGTTGAGGAAACCCGGGGCCGATACCGTCAGGCAGATGCCGGGCTTTTGGGTCAGGTAGCCCGCGGCTGCGGCTGCGTTCCCGGCGTGCTGTTCGTGGCGGAACGAAATCACCCGCATGCCTTCGGCCTGCGCCATGCGCGTGAGGTCGGTGATCGGTATGCCGGGCAGTCCGAACAGGGTGTCGATGTTGTTGAGCTTGAGCGCATCAATGAGCAGATGGAAGCCGTCGATGGTCTGTGATTCTGTGGTCATGGAAGGCTGCCTTTCGCTTGGCGGTGGTTGGTAGCGGTAGTCTGAAGAACGGTGCCGCTGAGTCAGGTTTTGGACGCAGAGAACTGC
>CAISIP010000315.1 GCA_903885415.1 uncultured beta proteobacterium | reverse complement strand
CAGAAAACCGAGCGCAAAGTGGGTGACCCGATCGATGGCGATAACCCGCACGGAGACGGTGTCCTGCCCGCCTCGTCGCCAGCGCCCGACGGCCCCGCCTCCGCTTAGTGGGCGCGCCTGTGGCGGGCGCCTACGCCATCAGTTCCCGCGCCAGCGCCTGCATCGCGTTTGCGGAGCGATTCAGCGGTTGCAGCAGGCGCGCCTGATCGAAGCGCACAAAGTTGCGCTGCATCGACTGCAGATAGACCGGGTCGTAATGGCGGGTGAGCAAGTCAAGAACGACCTTATCCAGATGCCCGGCGCGCGCCTGCTCCTGCCAGCCCTGCACCACTGCCTTGCTGCGGATTTCGTTGAGCGCCTCCAGTCGGCTGCAAAAGGCGTCGACGTCGTTCACAAAGAAGTCGTAGTCCTCCATCAGCAGTGCGACCCGTTCGGTGTCGCCTAAGGCCAGATTCAGGCAAGTGCCGCGGCGCATGGCGTCGATCAAGGCCACCGGAACCGCTACATTGCCGACCTTGCGGCTTTCGCTTTCGACGAACAGCGGTTGGCCCGGATCGAAGCGGCGCAATGCGTCCCATATCCGGGTGTCGAAGGCCTTTTGTGACGGCTGCGGCTGCCCCGGTATGGCGCCCAGCACCGAACTGCGGTGGCAGGCCAGGGCCTCGAGGTCGAGCACCTGCGCCCCGCAGCGAGAAAGCGCGTGCAGCAAGCGGGTCTTGCCCGAACCGGTGGTGCCGCAGACGACCCGGTAATCGAATAGCGGCGCCAAGCGTTCGGTGTCGCGCAGCATCGCCGCGCGAAAAGCCTTGTAGCCGCCCTCGACCAGGCTGACCTTGAAGCCGATCTGTCCCAGTACCAGCGACAAGGAGCCGCTGCGCTGTCCGCCACGCCAGCAGTAGGCCAGCGGCTTCCAGTCGCGGCCCTTGTCGATCACCTCGCGCGCTATGTGTACGCCGATGTTGTGTGCGGCGATCGCGGCGCCGCGCTTTCTTGCCTCAAAGGGGTTGACCTGCTTGTAGATGGTCCCGATCTCGCGGCGCTCGTCGTTGCGCAGGGTCGGCCAGTTGACGGCGCCGGGCAGATGGTCGAGCAGGTACTCGTCCTCGCTGCGCGCATCGATGACGGCGTCAAACCCGTCCAGGCTTTGCAGCAGATCGTCAGCATTTACCAGACTCAGGCTCACTTCAGCTGCTTTCGTAGTTCCGGCCATACATTGGCCAGCAGGATCGGATGCGCTTCCTCGCTCGGGTGGATGCGGTCGGCCTGAAACAGTCGGCCATCGTCGGCTCCGTCCGCTACCCCCTTGAGCAGGAACGGCACCAGACCCAGTTTCCGCGCCGCGGCCACCTTGGTAAATACCGCCGCGAAGGCGCCGGCGTAGTCGCCTCCATAGTTGGGCGGCACCTGCATTCCCAGCAGCAATACCCGCGCGCCCGCCTGTTGCGCCTGTTGCGCCATATGCAAGAGGTTGCCCTCGGTCATGGACAGGGGTAGGCCGCGCAATGCGTCGTTGGCGCCGAGTTCGATGACAACATGGGTCGGTTTGTGCTGCGCCAGCAAGGCGCCCAAACGCGATCGCCCACCAGCGGTGGTGTCGCCGCTGATGCTCGCATTGACGACCCGCGCCCCGATGGATTCGGCCGTCAGCCGCCGCTCCAGCAACGCGGTGCCGCCGCCGGCCTTCCTCCCGCCGCCAGCGCCCGCAGGTGCTGCGGGACGCACTTCCTCCACGCGCCCCACGCTGTAGCCCAGCGCAAGCACCTTG
>CAISIP010000314.1 GCA_903885415.1 uncultured beta proteobacterium | reverse complement strand
CACGATGAATCTCCCCTTAGGTGTAGAACGCCCCCGGCGAACGATATGAGAAGCACCGGTAATTATGCGCCCGGTGCTCGGGGTGCTCCGCCTATCCACGCGGCCAGACCTAAATCGATAGCTATGGCGAAGGGCGCCCCGATTCCCGAGCCCCCTCAAATCGCGTAAGCTCTGGCGGATGATCCGGACCTTGGTCAAATTCGCGCTCCTGCTGTGCATCGCATGGTCGAGCCACGCCCAGCAAAGGGAGCAGCGAGTGGCGCTCGTCATCGGCAGCGGCGCCTATGTGAATGCACCAAAACTCGCGAACCCGGTCAATGACGCAAAGGCCATCGGCGCCAAACTCACCAAGCTCGGGTTCACCGTCACCACCGTGCAAGACGCCAGCCGCGCAGGACTGCTCAACGCGATGGAGGCGTTCAAGCGCAGCGCAGCGGGCAGCGATTTGACGCTGCTGTTTTACTCAGGTCACGGCCTCCAGGTGCAGGGCGAGGTGTACCTCGTGCCGGTAGATGCCACCACGGACAAGAGCGGCATTCAGGCCACCGGCGTCCCCTTAAGGGTCGTCATGGACCAATTCATGCCGGGAAAAAGGAGGCTCGTCTTGTACGACTCCGACCTCGACGATCCGTTTGCATCAGCGGGGAGCGCGAAGAGCGCGCCTGTGAATGAATCTACCGAGGCACTGATCGCCTACGCGTCAAGGGTGGGCGCTGCAGCATTAGACGGGGAGGGGTCGAATTCGCCGTTCACCCAAGCACTGCTGGACCACATCGGCGAGCCCATTGACATTGGCTTGGTGCTGCGAAAGGTGCGCGAGCAGGTCTTCAAAGCAACCCATGGACTGCAAGGGACCTGGGAACAAAGTTCCCTGACGGGTGGCGCATTGGTGCTGTCGCCGGCGAAGCGCGCCCGGTGATCCGGCTCGCCTTGCTCCTGCTGGCGCTGTGCTTCGCATGGTCGAGTCACGCCCAGCAAAGGGAGCAGCGGGTGGCGCTGGTCATCGGCAACGGTGCTTACAAGTCATCGCCGCTCAGAAACCCGGTCAATGACGCCAAGGACATGGCCGACAAGCTGCGCGGTCTGGGCTTCGTGGTCATCGAGCGCAGCAACCTGGGCATCAAGCAAATCGGCAGCACCCTGCGCGAGTTCCGGGCCAAGCTGGTGCCCGGCGGTGTGGCGCTGGTCTATTACGCCGGCCACGGCTTGCAGATCAAGGGCGAGAACTATCTGCCTGCGGTGGATGCCGAGATAGCCGGCGAAGAAGACGTCTCCAACCAGAGCCTCGCGATACGCCAGATCATGGACGTGCTGACGGACGCCAAGACGCGGCTCAATCTGGTGTTTCTGGACGCCTGTCGCAACAACCCCTACGCGCGAAGCTTCCGCAACGCCAACGAAGGCTTGTCCAAAGTCGCAGCCCCCTCTGGAACCCTGATCTCCTTTGCCACAAGACCGGGCAGCGTGGCGGCAGACGGTGTGGGCCGAAACGGGCTATACACCAGCGCGTTGCTGCAGCAAATGGGCAACCCGAACCAGTCCATCGAGCAGGTTCT
>CAISIP010000313.1 GCA_903885415.1 uncultured beta proteobacterium | reverse complement strand
GTCGGCGATGTGAGCGCCTATCGGATCGGGCAGATCGCGCGCCAGGCGGTGCAAGCCATGCGCCATTTTCAAGACAGTGCGCGCAGTCGGGCGGGTCCGGCTGGCGCCGCAGCAGCATGAGGCGGCGGTACCGCGGGCTTTTCATCGTCTGGGTGGTGCTGCGCTTCGGCCTCGATGAAATCGTTCTCAATGGCCTCGACAGGCCCTGGTCCAGGCTGCTGGCGCGCGTTCTGAGCACCGGGCGCGCGCTGCACGCACCGCGCGGCCAGCGCCTGCGCGAGGCCCTCGAGCGGCTGGGACCCATCTTCGTCAAGTTCGGTCAGGTGCTGTCGACCCGGCGAGACTTGCTGCCGGTCGATATTGCCAATGAGCTCGCGCGACTGCAGGACGATGTTCCGCCTTTTGCTGCGGAAGTCGCCATCGCCAGCGTCGAGCGCGCCTTTCGCAAGCCGTTGGCCGAGGTGTTCCTATCCTTCGAACGCGAACCGGTAGCCAGCGCGTCGATCGCGCAGGTGCACTTCGCCGTTCTCAGGGACCGCAGCGGCAGGGAGCGCGATGTGGCGGTGAAGGTGCTGCGCCCGGGCATGCTGCCGGCGATAGAAAAAGATTTGCGGCTGATGCGGATGATGGCGGCCTGGGTCGAGGGGCTGTCCGCCGATGGCAAGCGCCTGCGGCCGCGCGAGGTGGTGGCCGAATTCGACAAGTACCTGCACGATGAACTCGATCTGGTCCGCGAGGCCGCCTGTGCCGCGCAGTTGCGGCGCAATATGGAGGGGCTCGATCTGGTGCTGATACCGGAGATGTACTGGGACTATTGCACCGCCGACGTGATCGTGATGGAGCGCATGCGCGGCATACCGGTGAGCCAGGTCGGACGATTGCGCGCGGCCGGTGTCGACATACCCAAGCTGGCGCGCGACGGCGTGACGCTGTTCTTTACCCAGGTATTTCGCGACGGCTTTTTTCACGCCGATATGCACCCGGGCAATATCCAGGTCAGCGTCGACCCTGCAACCTTTGGCCGATACATATCGCTCGACTTTGGTATCGTGGGAACGCTCAGCGCATCCGACAAGGACTACTTGGCGCAGAACTTCACGGCATTCTTCCGTCGCGATTACAAGCGGGTGGCCGAGTTGCACATCGAGTCGGGATGGGTACCGCCGGGGACGCGTGTCGATGAACTCGAGGGCGCGGTGCGAACGGTGTGCGAGCCCTATTTTGACCGGCCGTTGAAGGAGATTTCCCTGGGCATGGTGCTGATGCGGTTGTTTCAGACCTCGCGACGCTTTGATGTCGAAATTCAGCCCCAACTGGTCTTGCTGCAGAAAACCCTGCTCAACATCGAAGGGCTGGGCCGAGAGCTCGACCCCGAACTGGACCTGTGGAGCACCGCAAAACCATTTCTTGAGCGGTGGATGGTCGAGCAACTGGGTCCGCAGAAACTGCTGGAGCAGTTGCGTGAGGAGGCGCCGCGCTATGCGCAGTTGCTACCCGGGTTGCCGCGACTCCTGCACGATTTCTTGAGGCGCGAGTCTAGCGGCCAGCAGC
>CAISIP010000312.1 GCA_903885415.1 uncultured beta proteobacterium | reverse complement strand
GCCGCCACATGGGGCTGCAACTGCTCCAGCAACGATTCGTAGAGCCACCTTTCGCGCGCCAGCGCACGTTCCTGCGCGCTCAGCGCCTTGTCCTCGAAAGCTTTGAGCTCGGGTGTGATGAAGCGTTCGGCGTTTTTGAGCGTCTGACGGCGTCGGTAGTCGGGCGGCACCTTGTCCACCTGACCCTGGGTGACCTCGATATAAAAGCCGTGCACCTTGTTGAACTGCACCCGCAGGTTGGCGATGCCGGTGCGTGCGCGCTCGCGTTGCTCCAGGTCGAGCAGGAATCCATCGCAGTTGTCTTGGATCGCGCGCAGTTCGTCGAGTTCGGCGTCAAAGCCGCTGGCGATGACGCCGCCGTCGCGCACCAGCGCCGCTGGCTCGGGTGCTATCGCGCGGGTCAGCAGCGCTGCGCAGCTCGGCGGGGCCTGCAGTTCGCTGGCGAGCTGCGTCAGCCATGGCTCGAGGCCGTCGGCATCGGGTGCCAAGCGTTCCGTCTTGACCAGCGTCAGCTGCAGCGCGAGCAGTTCGCGCGGGCGTACCTGGCGCAGCGCGATGCGCGCCGTGATGCGCTCGATGTCGGTGCTGCCTTTGATTTTTTCGCGCAGTACCTGCCAGGCACCTGCGCGCAATGCGGTGATTGCGGCGAGCCGCGATCGCGCCGTCGTGCGGTCGCGCCGCGGCTCGAGCAGCCAGTGGCGCAGCAGCCGGCTGCCCATGCCGGTCATGCAGCTGTCGACGACCGAAAATAGCGTCGGCGCGGCCTCGCCGCGCAGCGTTTGCGTCAGCTCCAGATTGCGCCGGGTGCTTGGCGGCAGGTGGAGCAGTTCGTCGTCGTGTTGTACGCCGATCCCTTGCACATGCGACAGGGGCTGCCCCTGCGTGTGCTCGGCGTAGGCCAGCAGCGCTGCCGCAGCGGCGTGCGCCATCGGCAGATCCTGCGCGTTCCATGAAGCCAGACTCGCCACCTTCAGCAGTTCCAGCAGCTTGCGCTGTCCAAGCGCCGGGTCGAATTGCCACTGCGCGCGCATGGTCAGTGTGACGCCGAGCCCGGCGCACAACTGCTTGAGCCGCTCTTCGAAACCGGCGCCGAGCGCAGCGCTGTGCAGCAGTTCGCTGGGGCTGGTGCGCGCGAGCCAGTCGCCGAGCTCGTCGCTCGCGCATTGTGCGAGCTGCAGTTCGCCATGCGTGACGCTGATCCAGGCTAGCCCGCACACGTTACGCGGGCCCTGGTGGACGGCCATCAGCACCGACTCGGTCTTGTCGGACAGCAGCTCGGAGTCGGTCAGCGTTCCCGGCGTGATGACCCGCACCACCTTGCGCTCTACCGGGCCCTTGCCGGTGACTTCGCCGACCTGCTCGCAGATCGCGACCGATTCCCCCAACTTGACGAGCTTGGCCAGATAGGACTCGACCGCGTGAAACGGAACGCCCGCCATCACCACCGGTTCGCCGCCCGACTGCCCGCGCTGCGTCAGCGTGATGTCGAGCAGCCGCGCGGCCTTGGTCGCGTCGGCGAAAAAAAGTTCGTAAAAATCCCCCATGCGATACAGCACCAGCGTGTCGGGGTACTGCGCCTTGATGCCCAGGTACTGCTGCATCATGGGTGTATGGGCAGCCAATGCAGCACCGTCAATGGGCGCTTGAGATTTGTCTTTTGAAATCACAGAGTTAGCTACCATGAGCGAAGTCGCGCGCCCGACAGTTCGATAGGTGGCGTTATACCCATACCATGAGCGACAAAAGTTCTGTCATCGAAGAAAAGCTATTCAAAACAACGTGTTGGTCAATCCAATATTGTCCGGCATAGATGTGGCTCGCTAGCATGGCCCCCCTGAGGAAGCAACATGGGGACCATAG
>CAISIP010000311.1 GCA_903885415.1 uncultured beta proteobacterium | reverse complement strand
CCGACAGGACGGTTCCGACCGGCCTGCGCAGCGCGCTTTCAACATTGATGAGGCTACCGTCACCTTTGACGATCATCAGCGGCGCGTCGATGCGGCGCGCGGCGAGCGTGCTGCGCACCGAGTCGATCAGCAGCTTCACCTGCGACACCATGCGCGCGTTGAGTGCCACCGTCAGCGCGCGGCGCGGCGCGCCCAGGCTCGACGCGAGCTCGTGCCCGCAAGCCACCGGCTTGTCGCACAGGGCCTCGACCCAGCCGCGCAACTGCAACTCGTGCGCTGGGTTGCGCACTCCAAAACTCGCCGATATGGCAAAGGCCGAAACGCGCGGCGCCTGGCGCAGGATCGCCGCCCGCGCCGCGTCCTGGTCCAGCGGTTGCAGCGCCACACCGCCCGCATCGTGCCCACCGCCGAGCGCGACTATGGACTCCATGCCGACCAGGTCGATCAGCCCGCTGGACTTGATTTGCGCGGCGTCGTAGCCCGCCAGCAGCACGCACACCGGCGCGCCCTTGCCCTCTACCACCGAGTTGGTCGTCAGCGTGGTCGATAGCGAGACCAGCGTGACCCCGGCCAGCATCGGTTCCGGCAGCCTGTCGATCGCGCCGCCAATGCCCAGCGACAGATCAAAGCGCGTCGTCAGGCTCTTGGCGGCAGCGACCACCTGCCGGTCGGCGTCGAGCAACACCGCGTCGGTATAAGTACCGCCGGTGTCGATACCCAGAAAATAGCTCATGCGCCCGTTGCGCTGGCGAACGCAGCGATGCTCAATCGGCCCCGGCTTCGCACAGCCAGCGCACGAGGTAGTCGGCAAAGCTGCGCCGCACCGTGATCTCGTAGTGCACGCCCGCCTGCAGGCACACAATGGTCGTGCTGCACCGCGCTATGTGGGTCTGCGCCAGCGCACCGTCGGCAAAAGCGCGCGGATGCAGGTCCAGCGGGCAGCCGCGCGCCAGCAGGTCGGCGGCGCCCGGGCCCTGCACGCGAAGGCTGGTGTTGCCGTCACCGACCTCCACCACGGCGCAGTGCAGCCCCTGCAGCGCCGCGCACAGCTGGTTGGCGACAGCCGTGCCGGTACCGTCGCGCAGTTTCAGCAGCCACTCGTCGGGCCCCAGCCAGAGCAGCTGGCGTCCGGCTGCCAGGCTTGCGGTGTTCGCCTGCAGCGGCAACGCAAGGCCGGCGCAGCCAAGCACCGCGTCGGCAAAACGTGCATCGGCTGCCGCGCCGCGCAGATTGAGCATGGCGTCGAACGGGATCTCGGCCAGGCTGCAGCTGCGGCCGTCAACCCGCAGCGTGCGCCCCGCCGGGTCCAGGACACCGGCCAGCGGGCTTTGCAGAACGGCTTCAGTCATGGAGGCGCTTTCCTTGCGGGTCATAAAAAACCGGGCTGCATACCGTGGCCGCAACATGGCGCCCATCCGCCAGCGCGGCGTGTATCTTGGTGCCCATGCGTTCGGTCCCCGAACGCACGACCGCCATCGCGATCGAGCGCCCGAGCGTGGGGCTGAAGTAACTTGATGTCACATGGCCAATCATCGGAATCGGCGGCGGACCGGCGCGCTCTTGCTCGGTCAGCTGCGTGCCTTCGGGCAGCACCAGCTGGTCATCGTCGGTCCGCAGGCCGACGAGCTGCTTGCGGTCGGCGCGCGCCGTGTCGCTGCGGGTCAGCGAACGCCGGCCGAGAAAGTCCTTGGTGGCGGAAACCATCGCGCCCATGCCGAGGTCGTAGGGCGAGATCGACCCGTCCGTGTCCTGGCCGACGATGATGTAACCCTTTTCGGCGCGCAGCACGTGCATCGCCTCGGTGCCGTAAGGCGTGATGCCGTACTCGGCACCGGCGGCCATCAGCGCCTTGCAGATGTGCGCGCCGGCGTTCGACGCCACGTTGACCTCGTAAGACATTTCGCCCGAGAAGCTGATGCGCATAATGCGCGCCGCCACGCCGGCGACCGTACCCGCGCGCCAACTCATGAACGGGAAGGCCTGGTTCGACAGGTCCACATCGCTGCACAGCTTTTGCACCACGGCGCGGCTGCGCGGACCCACGACGGCAAAGGTCGACCAGTGGTCGGTCACCGACGTCATATAGACCTGCATGTCGGGCCACTCGGTCTGTACCCAGCGCTCGAGCCAGCCCAGCACCCGCGCGGCGCCGCCGGTGGTGGTGGTCATCAGAAAATGGTTTTCGCCCAGGCGCGCGGTGACGCCGTCGTCGAATACCATACCGTTTTCATCGAGCATCAGGCCGTAGCGGCACTTGCCAACCTCCAGCTTGAGCCAGGGGTTGGTATAGACCCAGTTCAGCAGCTTGGCGGCGTCCGGCCCCTGGATGTCGATCTTGCCCAGCGTCGACGCGTCGAGCATGCCCACGCTGTGGCGCACCGCCAGGCATTCGCGCCGCACCGCCTGGTGCAGGTCCTCGCCGCCAAGCGGGAAATACCATGGGCGCTTCCATTGGCCGACATCCTCGAACAGCGCGCCTGCGGCCACATGCTGCCCGTGCACGCAGGTCTTTCGCGCCGGGTCGAACAGCTCTCCGCGGTCGACTCCGGCAAAGGTTCCGAAGCTCACTGGCAGGTAATTCGGTCTGAAGGTGGTGGTGCCGACCTGGTCGATCGTCTTGCCCATCGCGCGCGCGGCCAGCGCCATGCCGTTGATGTTGCCCAGCTTGCCCTGGTCGGTGCCAAAGCCCATCGCGGTATAGCGTTTGATGTGCTCGATCGACTCGAAGCCCTCGCGGATCGCCAGTTCGATGTCGCTGGCGGCGACGTCGTTCTGGTAGTCGACGAAGGCCTTGGCGCGGCGCGAAACCGGCTCGCCGGTCTCGGCGATCCAGAAAGCCTCCGCGGGCTCGGTAGCCGGCTCCACCACGGCGTAGGCAACTGCACGGGCGGCAAAGCCGGCGCTGGCGGCCGCGGCGGCACCCGCCCGGCTTGCGTCGGCCAGCGCATGGGCCAGCGACCAGTCGGCGGCACACGCGCCAACGCTGGCCTGCGCCGGCATCGGCTGGGAGGGCGCGAAGCAGACCGCCGCCGCGTCCCAGCGCGCCTTGCCGCCCGAATGCGAATACAGGTGGATGGCCGGGTTCCAGCCACCCGCCATGCCCAGCGCGTCGCAGGGCAGGCTGCGCCGGTCGCCTGTGGCCTTGCCGTCGAGTTGGCGCTGCACCGTCACCGCGGTGACGCCCACGCTGCCGCTGGCGTGCAGCGGCACATAGCCGCGCAGTACCTCAACGCCGGCGTCCTGCGCTTGCTGCGCCAGCCCGCCGGGGGGCAGCTTGGCTGCGCGGACGTCGACCACACTGACCTGCGCCAGCGCACGGCGCAGCACCAGCGCGTCCGCATAGGCGCTGTCGTTATTGGTCAGCAGCACGACGCGCTGGCCCACGCGAACGCCGTACAGCGCAGCATAGTCGGCCAGCGCCGAGGACAGCATCACGCCGGGCAGGTCGTTGTTGCCAAATACCATCGGGCGCTCGTGCGCGCCCGTGGCCAGCACCACCTGTGCCGCGCGCACGCGCCACAGTCGCTCGCGAAAGCCCGCGCGCTGCGCCAGCGGCAGGTGGTCGGTGAGCGACTCGCGAATGGTCAGGAAGTTGTAGTCGTGGTAACCGAAGACGACGCCGCGGCGGATGATGCGCAGCTCGGGCATCTGCGCGAGTTCGCGCTCGGCGTCCTGCACCCACTGCGAGGCGGACTTGCCGTCGATGCTGCCGCCGAGCCGGTGCGCGCAGCCGCCCAGGTGCGCGCCAAGGTCGGCCAGCACCACCCGCGCGCCGCTGCGACCGGCCGCCAGCGCGGCCGCCAGGCCAGCCACGCCGCCGCCGACGACCAGCACATCGCAGTGCAGGTTCTGCTGCACATAGCGGCTCTGGTCCGCTTCGGTCGGCGCCGCGCCCAGGCCGCCGGCCTTGCGGATGAAGTGTTCGTACCACATCCAGGCCTTGGCCGGCCACATAAAGGTCTTGTAGTAGAAGCCGGCCGGGAACAGCGGGGTGAACCAGCGGTTGATGCTCAGCAGTTGGCGGCCCGGACTCGGCCAGGCGTTGACGCTTTCGCTGCGCAGCCCCTGATACAGCTCGACTTCGGGCATCTTCGCGTTGGGAATCGTCGACGCGCCGCTCTCAAGCTGCACCAGCGCCGAAGGCTCCTCGACGCCACTGCTGACGATGGCGCGCGGACGGTGGTATTTCCAAGAGCGCGACAGCACGCCCTCGCCGGCGGCGAGCACCGCCGAGGCCAGCGTATCGCCGGCAAAGCCGCTGTAATGGCGGCCGTTGAACAGGAAATTCAGCGGGCGGGCGCGGTCAATCCGCGTGCCGCCCGATGCCATGCGGGTTGCGCTCATGCTGCGCCCTCCCCGGCGGCGTCCGGGTTCTCGCCTGGCTTGTAGAACTTCGTGAACTGGTAGCTCACCGTGTGGCGCTCGGCGTTGAACCAGCGCCGGCAGCCCTGCGCATGCAGCCACTGCTCGCGGTGCAGGCCCTTGGGGTTCTTGCGCATGAACAGGTAGTCGCCCCATTGCGCGTCGCTCAGGGCGTCGGTGTCGAGTGGGCGGGCAATATGCGCTTCGCCGCCGCAGCTGAACTCGCTTTCGGCGCGGGGTCCGCACCAGGGGCAGGTAATTTTTAGCATGGTCTAAGTTCCTAGTCGCCGCCGGGCCGCCCCAAGGCGACTGCGGCCCCCTCGGGGGGAAGCGCAGTACACGAAGTGGCAAGCGTGGGGGCCATGGTTAGTGGGCGACGCCCGCCGCTCCGTGTTCGTCAATCAGATGACCGGTGGTGAAGCGCTCGAGCGCGAATGCCGCGTTGAGCGCGTGCGGCCGGTCCTGCGCCATGGTGTGCGCCATCACCCAGCCCGATCCGGGCGTAGCCTTGAAGCCGCCCGTTCCCCAGCCGCAGTTGAAGTACAGGCCCTTGATGTGCGTCTTGGAGATGATCGGGCAGGCGTCGGGCGAGACGTCGACGATGCCGCCCCACTGCCGGTTCATGCGCACGCGACGGAAGATCGGAAAAAGCTCGCAGATCGCCTGCAGCGTGTGCTCGATGACCGGGAAGCTGCCGCGCTGCCCGTAGCCCAGGTCGCTGTCGATTCCGGCGCCAATCACCAGGTCGCCCTTATCGGACTGGCTGACGTAGGCATGGATCGCGTTGGACATCACCACCGTGTGCAGGATCGGCTTGAGCGGCTCAGACACCAGCGCCTGCAGGGGATG
>CAISIP010000310.1 GCA_903885415.1 uncultured beta proteobacterium | reverse complement strand
GTCACACCGCCGTTGCCGTCGGCGCCCAGGCAGTTCAGCGCTTTGGCCAGGATGCGCGCCACCGTCGTCTTGCCAACGCCCCGGGTACCGGTGAACAGATAGGCGTGGTGCAGTCGCTGCGTGTCCAGCGCATTGGTCAGCGCACGCACCACATGCTCTTGTCCGACCATTTCCGTGAAATTCTTCGGACGGTACTTGCGGGCGAGCACGAGGTAGGACATTCGGCGATTTTAGTGCCGTGCCCCAGGCCGAAAAACAGGCGACAAAGCCACGCCGCTTCGTGCGCCGCAGCGGCACCAGGCCGTACAATCCTCTCTGACGGGCCTTCCCGCATGGTGAAGCGGCCAACCGGGTCAGGTGGGGAACCAAGCAGCCCTAACTGTGGAGCCAGTGCCGGGGTCAAGGCTCGTCAACCCCATTCTGAAAGCTGTTTGCAATCCAGGACTTAGGTCAAAATTGCACCCCAAAACAGCCTTTTGTAACACCTAGCGATAACACATTGGGATCACGTTGTTAAACCAACGTGGGGTCTACATGGCTGTTTTGACAGGTCTTTTTCAACGCGGGTCTACCTAGTACCTTCGCCCCCATATCGCCGCTTCGCAAGAATTGGATAGGCTGTTTGCATCCCTCCAACACCGTGCGTTCGCTGGAGAACTTTTAATGAATAACCTGCGTACCATGCGACCCGGCCAAATCGCCGAAATATCAAGAATCGGCTAGGATACCCACAGCTTTGGAGCACTGCCATGACCACCACTGATATTCAACTGTCAAAAGTCGCTCAAAACAGAATCAGCCGACTGGCGCACGCATCGGGGCGCAGCCCTGCGGCGATGCTGCGATTCGTGCTGCGTGACGGGTTTGACGCAGTAGAACTTAGCATCAAAGAAAACGCTCAGGCCGATGCAGAGTTTGCAGCCGGTGCCACGCTAGCCCACGCCGACGTAATGCGCGATGCGCTGAACGCGGTACAGCAGGCAAAGCGCGAGGCACGCGCTGCTGCATGACCCTGACCGTTGTCTGCTCGGCTCAAGCGCGAAATCAGTTTGTCGCCACGCTCACCTACATCGCCAAAGAAGACCCGCTGACTGCGGAGTTGGTGCATAAACGGGTGGAAAAGTCACTCGGAATTCTTTGCGACTCACCGGAAATGGGCGTACCGGCCCCAACAGCAGGCGTGCGAACCTACGCCGTACCCAAGACAGCATAGGATATAGCTTTGACTCTCGGTTGGTGCGAGACCAAATTCGGGTTCAACGCTGGTACAGGCAACGACAGAAGCCTGTCGCTGCTGAGGGGAATGTCTGAATGCGCCCCTCGCTTGCCTTGCAAACCCACCGTGAAGCCATTCGTACGATTGCCTTGAGTCACCAGGTTACCAATGTGCGGGTATTCGGTTCTGTGCTGACTGGTGACGACCATCACCTCAACCGCAAATTCACTGGCTCAGGCTCACTCCTGCTTGGAAATACGCAGCCCGTTCAGGCTCATGTCACGTTGGACAGGGCTCGTCATACGGATAAATTCTTCAATTTGGCGTGCTGGTTAAAATAACACGCCACTCTTGAAAGTTCTAATGAGCACATTTGCAAACCAACTCAAAGCGGAAATCGCGCGTATCTCCAAAAAAGAAGCGCGTTCAGAGTCAGTCCAGCTCAAAAAGTCATCGACGCAGTACAGGTCCGATATCGCTGCGCTCAAGCGCCGTCTTGCGGCTCTGGAGTCCATGGTCGGCAAGCTGCATAAGCAAGCCCACAAGGAAGCAAAAACTGTAGAACCCGCGGAATCAGGAGGCCTGCGCTTTCGGGTTGGCGGCTTCGCCAGCCTGCGCAAGCGACTGGGCCTAACGGCCAACCAAATGGGCGTTTTGCTGGGTGTCAGCGGGCAATCGGTCTACAAGTGGGAGCAGGCCAAGGCCAGGCCCCGGGCCAGCCAATTGGCGGCCATTGCCGCCTTGCGAAAGATGGGCAAGCGCGAGGTGGCCGAGCGTCTGGCCCCGTAACGGGCGACGGGCTTTCGCTCGCACAACCGGCATGCACGACCTGCAGCGTATTCCAGCCCGAAAGGGTTGCGCCGCGCGCCTGAAGAGGGGTCAGCTGCTGCGGGTCGTCAATACGCACGGCTCGCAGGTGGTGGATTTCTGGGCCTTTAACGACCCGGACCTCGGCGAATGCATGTCGATGGAACATACGCGCGCAACGCTTCTTCGCATCGTTCCCATGGTGGGGGACTGCTTGTACACCAACAAGCGCCGCCCGATTCTGACCATGGTCGAGGACACATCGCCGGGCGTGCACGACACCCTGATCGCATCCTGCGACCGCTACCGCTATGAGCAACTAGGCGCCAAGGGCTTTCACGACAACTGCACCGACAACCTGGCAAACGCACTCGCGGCTATGGGTCTGCCGCGTGTCGTGCATCCCTCGCCCTTGAACCTGTTCATGAACATACCGATAGGCAGCGGTAACACGTTGTCCTTCCAACCGCCGGTCACAAAGGCGGGCGACAGCGTGCGTTTCCGAGCCGAGATGGATTGCGTGGTCGCCTTCTCCGCCTGCCCGCAGGACATGCTGCCGATCAACGGCGCCGACTGCGTCATCCACGACGCGCATTACCAGATTTCGACCTAGCGGGCGCGGTACCCGGGGCGCGGCCCTGATCACCCGACCAGCAAGGCCGGATGGCGCGTCCAGCGCGACACGGAGCGCGGGCGAACCCATGCGGCATGCCCGAGCGCGCGGCTATCCGGGAAACACTTAATGTGGATCAAGGTTTTACAGCCCCGGCGTGCCAACAATCGCAGCTCTAACCACACAGGAGGCCAGATGCGCGCGCTTAAAGCCAGCGTCAATTTCGACGCGCTCGACATCCTGCACCGGGAAATCCATCTGCATCTGGACCGTCTGCATTTACTGGCCCACCAAATCGAAGCCGATGGCGTCGATACCGCCGCGCAGCACGAAGCGGGCAGCATCGAAAGCTTCTTTTCCAGCCATGCACGCAAGCACCACCTGGAGGAGGAAACGCGGGTCTTTCCGAGTCTGCTCGCAAGCCGAAATCTCGATCTGGTTGGGACGGTACACCGACTGCGCCAGGACCATGGATGGATCGAAGAAGACTGGCTTGCCCTGGCCCCCCAGTTGCGCGCGATGGCCATGGGCAGCACCTGGATCGATCTCGCGGAATTTCAGCACAACGCGCAGGTATTCATCGCGCTGTGCCGAGAGCACCTAGCGATCGAAGACACGCTGGTATACCCCGAGGCCAAAGCACGCCAACCCGATGCCCGCCATGCTGGTTAACGGCTACGCGTTGGGTCGCCAGTCTGCGGGCCCGCGGACCCTGGCTTTGTGGTCGCTGGGATTGCGCCCGCTGTACCTGGTCGCGGGTGCTTACGCGGCGCTGGCTGTACCGCTATGGGCGATGCAATACGCAGGATGGATAGGCGGCGCGCGCGCCAGCGCCTGGCACGCCCACGAGATGCTGTTTGGCTACGCTGTGGCCGTCATGGTCGGCTTTCTGTTCACGGCCGGGCGCAACTGGAGCGGTCGAGCGACTCCGACGGGCCCGGCGCTGATGGCGCTGACGCTCGTGTGGCTGGCGGCACGGGTGCTGGCCTTCGCCCCATGGCCAATGCTCTCTGGGCTGGTTGGGGTGGCGTTTCCCCTCTTGGCAGCGCTGGGGCTTGGACGGGCGCTGGTTGGCGGTGCCAACCGTCGCAACTACTTTTTTGTCGCCGTGTTGCTGCTCATCGCCATCGCACAGGGCCTGAGCGCGGGCGCGCTCGCCGGCTGGCTGACGATGCCGGCCGGCTTCGGACTGCAGATCGGTCTGGACGCGCTGCTGTTTGTCATGGCGGTCATGGGCGGTCGGGTCATCCCCATGTTCAGCAACCATGGCGCGCCCGGAACCGACGCGCGTCGACACCCCCTGGTCGAACGCTGCGCACTGGCCTCGCTGCTGCTGCTGGCTTTGGCGGACGGTTTCGGCGTTCATGGCCTTGCGCTCGCGGCTGTTCTGGCGCTGGCCGCTCTGAGCCATGCATGGCGACTGGCACTATGGCATTCCTGGCGCACCCGGCAGGTTGCGCTGGTGTGGATTCTCCACGCGGCCTACCTGTGGATCGTCCTGCATCTGGCGCTGCGCGCTGCCAGCGCGCTCGATGTCTTCGCCCCCTCGGTGGCGACCCATGCCCTGACGGTGGGCGCCATCGGCAGCATGACCTTGGGCATGATGACCCGAACGGCTCGTGGCCATTTGGGCCAGCCGCTGCGAGCCGACTACTACGACCGCGCCATGTATACCTTGGTCTCGGCTGCCGCACTTTGGCGGGTAGCGCTGCCGCTGGCAATGCCCTCGGCGACGACGCTGGCCGTATGCATATCGGGCGCGATCTGGGCGGTCGCCTTCGGGCTTTTTGTCTGGCGCTATGGCCCCTGGCTGTGTTATTCCCGCGCCGACGGACTTCCCGGATGAGCCGCCCCCGGCTGCGGCTGTTGGGGCTGCTCGTTCTGCTCCTATGGGCGACAAGATCGGCCGCCGGCGTCTGCGAGACCGGGAAAAGGCAGTCACCGGTCAACATCGTTGGCGCGCAAAAAAGGAATCTGCCAGCGCTGGACTTTCGCTACTTTGCGCAGCCACTACAACTGGCTAGCGACATCCAACCGCTGCGGCTTCGATTCGCGCCGGGCAGCAGCCTGCGCGCAGGTGCGCAAAGCTACCGCTTGCGTCAACTGCACTTTCACACCCCCGCGGGCGACCAGATCGGCGGCGAGACATTCCCGATGGCCGCCCATCTGCTGCACCGATCCAGCGACGGGCTGCAACTCGCCGTTAGCGAAGAAGACAACGTTGACGTGCACCTGGTCGACTACGAAAAGCGCCTGCTCACCTGGACCTACGGCGTTCCGGATGTTCGGGGCCACGCGCCGGGCCTGCTGAATTATCCCGATGGCGTTGACATCGATGTATTTC
>CAISIP010000309.1 GCA_903885415.1 uncultured beta proteobacterium | reverse complement strand
TTCCTGTCCGAGATACCCAAGCGTGCCGCCAACCTGTGCATGATCGCGGTGCTGCTGCCGCTGTGGACATCGCTGCTGGTGCGGACCTACGCCTGGCTGGTGCTGCTGCAGCGGCGCGGGCTGATCAACAGCTGGGGCATCGAACTCGGGTTGTGGGACGAGCCGCTGGCGCTGGTGCACAACCTTGCCGGCACGCTGATCGGAATGGTGCATGTGATGCTGCCATTTCTGGTGCTGCCGCTGTATTCGGCGATGCGCGCGATCGATCGCAACTACCTGCGCGCCGCGGCCAATCTGGGCGCCAGCCCTTTGCGCAGCTTTTGGCTGGTATTTTTCCCGCTGGCGATGCCGGGCCTGGCCACCGGCGCCCTGATCGTCTTCATCCTGTGCCTGGGTTTTTATGTCACGCCGGCCGTGCTCGGCGGCGGCAAAGTGATCATGGTGTCCAGCCGCATCGCCAGCGACATCGAAATATTCTTTAACTGGGGCGCCGCCAGCGCCCTGGGGGTGGTGCTGCTGGCGTTGACGGCTGCGCTGATTGTGGCTGCGTCGCGCCTGGTGCGCATTGACGGCGTGGTCGGCCGCCACGAAGCACCATGAACTGGCTCAAACGCCCGGCTACCGACACCCAGATCACGCACGGCGCGCGGCTGTGGCTCTACGCCGCAGCCGTGCTGGTGATGCTGCTGCTGGTGCTGCCCACGCTGCTGGTGATCCCGATGTCCTTCTCGGCGTCGCAGTACCTGGAATTCCCGCCGCGCGAATGGTCCTTGCGCTGGTACCGCAGCTATTTCAGTTCGAACTCTTGGATGCAAGCCACCGCAACCTCGCTCAAGGCCGGTCTGCTGACCGCGATCCTGGCAACGCCGCTGGCCACCATGGCCGCCTACGGCCTGCATGTATCGCGGCTGCGCTACGCCAATTGGCTCAGCATGCTGCTGCTCGCGCCGATCGTCGTACCGGTGATCCTGATCGGCATCGGCGTCTTCTACGCCTATGTGAAACTCAAACTGGTGAATTCGATGCTGGGGTTGGTGCTGGCGCACAGCATGCTCGCGATTCCGGTCGTGATGCTGGTGGTGGGGTCTGCCCTGAAAACATTTGACATGGACCAGGAACTGGTGGCCCGCAGCCTGGGCGCGTCGAGAATACGGGCGTTCATGCTGGTCACGCTGCCGCAAATAAAGTTTTCGGTCGTCACCGGTGCTGTGCTGGCGTTCCTGACCTCTTTCGACGAAATCATTGTCGCGCTCTTCATATCAGGCGGCGCCAACTCGACACTGACGCGCAACATGTTCAACGCCCTACGCGACCAGGTAGACCCGACCATAGCCGCCATCTCGACGCTCATCGTCGCCGTCACCTCGCTACTGCTGGTGTTTACACAGTTGGGCAGTCGCACCCATCGGCAGTGAGCGGCTAGCGCGGCGCGGCCACCATGCCCTTGGCCTCGATCACCGCCTGCGCATCGGCGCCTGCGAGCGCGGCCAGAAAGGCCCTGGCGGCATCCGGATAGCCGCTTTTGGACGCCAGCGCCCCCGCATACTCGGTGTAATTTTGCAATGCCTCGGGCAACGGCGCGACCAGCGTCGCCCCCTTGACGGGAAGGATTTCGCTGATCTGGTGGATGGCCAGGTCGGCCTCGCCGCTCACCAAGCGATCGGCCACCAGGCCGCCGGGAACCAAAACCGCTTTGGCGCGGACCGCGTCGGCAATGCCCATTCGACCGAACAACTGGTCAAGGTAGATTCCGCTGGAACCGCCCGACGCCGGATCGATGTAGGCCAGCCGCTTCGCCTGCAGTACCGCATGGCGGAAGTCCTCGACGCTGCGCATGTCGGGACTGGCGCTGCCCGTGCGGACCGCAACGCCGATTCCTACCTTGGCGATGCGCACGGTAGCGGCGCCGTCGACTGTGCCCTGCTGCGCCAGCGACTGGAGCACCGCCGGCGTCACCACCACCAGGTCGAAGGCTTCACCTGCCGCGATGCGCTTGGCCAGCGCGCCGGCGGTATCGTTGTGCACCTCGACCTTGTGGCCGGTTCGCGCCTCGAATCCGGGAACCATCGCGAGCACCACCGGCTTGAACGCGCCCGCAGTCAGCACCTTGATGGTGTCGGCCTGGACGCCGGTGATGGCCAGCAGGCAGGAAGCGGCTATCCAGTGTGCGATGCGGCGGTATGGCATGGGTTCCCGATCACAAATGAGTTGCACCCATTATGGAGGGGCGCGAGCCGCACGAGCGCCGGGGTTAGACTTTGCCCGGTTCCAACAAAACGCATCGGAGAGATCCATGATGAAAATTGCATTGCTGCTGGCTTTGGTGCAGGCAGCGCTGATTCCCTGCGCTGCCTGGGCGCAGGCCTACCCCTCCAAACCGATCCGGTTCATCGTACCGATCACGCCGGGCGGCAGCAACGATGTGCTGGCCCGAACGATCGCGCAAAAGCTCAGCGAGGCCTGGCGCCAGCCGGTGGTGGTCGAGAACAAGCCTGGCGCCGGAATGAACCTGGGCGCCGACATGGTGGCCAAGAGCCCGGCCGATGGCTACACCTGGCTGCTCGGCGCCAACAATATTTTTGTCACCAACCCCCATGTGGGCAAGATGCCCTTTGATGTTTTCAAGGACTTCGCGCCGGTCTCCCAGGTCGCCCTGGTTCCCTTCGTGCTGGTCGTCAATCCGGCGCTGCCGGTGAAGAATGTCGCCGAACTGGTCGAGTATGCGAAGAAAAATCCGACTGCGGTCTATTACGGATCTTCGGGCAACGGGTCGCCGCAGCAGTTGGCGGCGGAGATGCTCAACTACACCGCCGGCATCAAGATGCAGCACGTGCCCTACAAGGGTGCCGTTCCCGCCATCACCGATCTGCTCGGCGGGCGCATACAGGTCTTCATCGGCGCGGTCAACTCGCTGATGCCCTTCGTCAAGGAGGGCAAGCTGCGCTTGATCGCGGGGGCCGGCGGCCAGCGCTTTGCCGCCTTTCCCGACCTGCCGGCGATCGCCGAAACGGTTCCCGGTGTGGCGCTCGACGTCTGGCTGGGCGTCTTCATGCCGGCCGGCGTCCCCAGGGACATCATCGCCAAGGTCAACGCCGATATCGCGCAATTGCTGCAGTCGCCCGAGGTCAAGGCCAACCTGGGCGCGCAGGGCATCGAACCCGCGCCGAGCACCCCCGAGGCCCTGGCCCAGACGATTCGCGACGACTATGCGCGCTGGGGCAAAGTGATACGCGAAGCGAACATCAAAGCCGACTGACCACCGCCGAAAAGAGCAACGCATGACCCCCCACACGACCGCCCACACCGACACCCCGGTGGCGGGTACCGCTGCGACAGAATTCTGGGGCAGCGACTCGATCGCGCAGTGCTTGCGCGCCATGCGCGTACCCTACCTGGCGCTCAACCCCGGCGCCAGCTACCGCGGCCTGCACGACAGCCTGGTAAACCATCTTGGCAATGCAGCGCCGCAGATGCTGCTGTGCCTGCATGAGGAAGTAGCGATCGCCATCGCCCATGGCTACGCCAAGACTTCAGGCCAGATGATGGGCGCGGTGGTCCATTCCAACGTCGGACTGATGCACGCGACCATGGCGGTCTTCAACGCCTGGTGCGACCGAGCGCCGGTGCTGATGCTGGGCGCCACCGGGCCCTGGGACGCGGCGCGCCGCCGACCCTGGATCGACTGGATCCATACCGCTGCGGATCAGGGCGCGCTGGTGCGCGACTACACCAAGTGGGACAACCAGCCAGGCTCGATAGCGGCCGCTATTGAAGCGCTGCTGCGCGCCAGCCAGATCGCACAGACTGCCCCGCGCGGGCCGGTCTATGTCAACCTCGACGCTGCCCTGCAGGAAGCCAAGACCGGCGCCCTCCTGCCATGCCCCGACGTGGCCCGCTATGCGGCGCCGACGGCGCCGCCACCAGCGCCAGCCGACGTGACAAAGGCCGCGCAACTGCTATCGGACGCGAAGCGCCCCGTGATGCTGCTCGGGCGCATGTCACGCAAGTCCGACGATTGGGACGCCCGCGTCGCACTGGCGCAGCGCTTGCAGGCG
>CAISIP010000308.1 GCA_903885415.1 uncultured beta proteobacterium | reverse complement strand
GGGCAGCGGCGCTGGATGCATTGGGCTCTATGCTTTCGTCGACCTCGATCTTGAGCCGCTTTTTCTCCAATGCTTCAACCGCGGCGTCATGCGTCACTTTTCCGTATTCATTGTTTTCGCCGATGAAGCCGATCTTTTTCGGTTTCATCGATGCGGCAAGATTCACTACGGCAAGAGCGTGATCGTCCAGCGGCAGTTGCGCCTGAAACGTCAACTTCTTGAAAGGCTTGGTAAGCGCTGGCGTTGAAGAGGCTGGCGACCAGTAGATCAAATCTCTTTCCACCACGCGCGGGAACGCGGCAAGGGTCACTGGCGTATATGCGCCGCCCAGCACGAGGAAAACCTTGTCGCGGTCGATCAGTTTGGTGACCGCCGCCACCCCGCCACCCGGATCCCCGCGATCGTCCTCGGTGATCAGTTCGATTTTGCGGCCGTTGATACCGCCCTGCGCGTTGGCCTTATCGATCAGCATGCGGGCAACGCGTTCATAGGTCAGCCCGAACACCGCGATCGGACCGGTCAGCGAATTGTGCATGCCGATCTTGATCGTATCCTTGGTCACGCCCTGTACTTGCGCCGAGGCCGGGATTGGGGCAAGCAGCAACCCAGCGGCGCAAGCTACGGCCGCAGCGAAAGACACCGTTGTCTCGTGCAATAAAGTTTTCATTTGTCGTCCTTGTTGGGAATGGGTATTGGGGTGAGTGAATGCGTGCGGCAGGTCAGGCGTCCATGGCCTGACCCGTCACGCGCTGGTAACGCTGCTGGTATGCCGGCCACACTTCGGGGTTAACCAGGCGCGGCGGCCGCTTGCCGCGCAGGATGTCTATCCATTGCACCGCGGCCCCTTCGGCGCAGTGGCGGTACGCCCGCCGCGTCACACCGGCAATATGGATCGAGGTGACGACATTGTCGAAACGCAGGAGCGGGTGATCCAGCGGAGGCGGCTCGTCATCCCACACATCCAGTCCGGCGCCGGCCAGCTTTCCTTCAGCCAACACGCGTGCCAGCGCAACTTCATCATGGATTCCACCTCGCGCGGTCGTGATGAAAAAAGCGGACGGCTTCATCTTGCGGTACGCACGCTCGCCTATCAGGCCGCGCGTCTCGTCCGTGAGTGGGCAATGCACACTCACGAAGTCGGACCGTGTCAGGAGTTCGTCCAGTTCGACCTTGACGCCACCGCGCGCTGCGACCTCGTCCGCAGAAAGATAGGGGTCGTAGGCAAGCACGGTCATGTTGTAGGCGAGTCTGCAAAGCTCACCGGTGCGCGAACCGATGTTGCCGAAGCCGATGATGCCTACGGTCTGTTCGGTCAGGTCCTCTCCGAGGAACTGCAGCCGTTCCCATTTGCGGTCGCGGCGCATCGCGCGGTCGGATTGAACGAGTTGCTTCGACAAGCCCAGCATCATCGCGAAGGCATGGCTGGCAACCGCTTCGCGCCCGCCAAGGCCCGCCTGGTTGACGATCATCACGCCAGCCTCGTTACACGCCGGGAAATCCATCACGTCACAACCTGATCCCTGCGATGCCATGGCGAGCAGCTTGGGCGCGCGCGCTATCAGTTCACGGGACCCCCGGTACGGCGGCCGAGGCCATTGGTAACCATGGGCTTCGGCGAGCGCTTCCCAGATCTTCTCGGGTGCGTCGGCCAGGGACAGGCGAACCAGTTCGATGTCGGACTCGCGGCCGAGGATTTCCTCCGCGACCGGATCGGCCCAGTTTTCAAAATAAACCAGCTTCTTGCGCAACGAGACGCTATTCACCTTGGAATCCATAAAAGTTTCCTGATCCCATACTAAGTTTCTCTATTAGAAACGTGATTTCCTAAATGAAAAATTTTACCACCGGCG
>CAISIP010000307.1 GCA_903885415.1 uncultured beta proteobacterium | reverse complement strand
TGCCGGTGGTTCGGGACGGGGCAGGTCAGGTGATGGACTTTGATCCTGACCTGGCGCTCGCCTGGGCCGCACTGGCGGTACTGCTGTTTTGGTCGGTTGGCGCGTACAACCGCTTGGTGCGATTGCGCGCGCAGGCGATTGCATCCTTCCAGTTGGTCGACAGCCGCCTGTGCCAGCATTTGAAGCTGGTCGAAAGCGAGCTGCAGCGTGGGCTGGCCACCGAACAGGCTGCCTATGCCAGCGAATGGGCTGGGCTGCGCGACGCGGCCAGCGTTTTCGAGGCGGCGCTTCGTGCCGTGCGCCGACAGGTATTGCACGCGCCCGCGATGGCCGTGTTGCAGGACGCGCATGACAAACTGCAGTCGTCCTGGGAAAGTCTGATGGACGCGCGCAGCCGTCTGGCGCCGCCGTCGCCCGTATCGCCGACCTCGCCCTGCGTGGCCGCTTGGCGGGACGCCACCCAGCTGGTGGCGCATGCCGCCTCAGAATTCAGGCTGGCTGTGCAGGCGCACAACCAGGCGATCGACCAGTTTCCGGCGCTGCTGCTGGCCATGCTGTTTGGCTTCAGGCCGGCCGGTTATTTGTGAACCAGGGTTCTGAATCCCTGCGCGTGCAGCCACCGAGGCGGGGGGCTGCAACGCCCGCCTCGGTTCCGCTCTGGCGATTGCTGCAGGCCACCGCAGAGGCCTTGCTCGCCGTGCGTTCGGGCGTCTCCGGAACCGCCGCGCTCGAGCGGGTCGAGTCAAGCCTGCGGCCCGGCGTTCAGTCGCTCTTTTTTCAGGTCCTTCGTTCGCTTGCGCGCGCCGAGCATCTGCGCCGCCAACTCGCCGCACGCAAGCCGCCGCCGGCAGCGGACGCACTGCTGTGCGTGGTGCTGGCGTTGGCGTGGCGCAGCGAGGGCGCGCCCTATGAGCCGTTTACGCTGGTGGATCAGGCGGTTGAGGCCGCCAAGCGCAACCCGCAGTCGCGCTCGCAGTCGAACTTCATCAATGCCTGCCTGCGCCGCTTTCTGCGTGAGCGCGAGCTGCTCGTGCAGCGCTCGGAGCTCGACCCGGTTGCGGTCTGGAACCACCCGTCGTGGTGGATCGCGCGCCTGCGACAGGACCACCCGCAGCGGTGGCAGGACATACTGCGGGCCGATAACCGTCAGCCGCCAATGACGCTGCGCGTCAACATCAGGAAATCCACGCAGACGGATTACCTGGCGCGGCTCGCTGCGGCGGGCATTGCCGCGCGGCCGAGCGGACCGTACGGTGTTTGCCTGCAGCGCGCTCTGCCCGTGCAGCTGATTCCCGGATTCGACGCCGGCGTGGTTTCTGTGCAAGACGCTGCGGCCCAGATGGCCGCCCCGCTGTTGCTCGGCCACTGGCCGGCTGGCGCGGGTCCGCGCGTGCTGGACGCCTGCGCGGCACCTGGGGGCAAGAGCGCGCACCTGTTGGAGTTGTCGGACTGCAGCCTGACAGCGCTGGATCTCAACCCGCTGCGCTGTGAGCGGACCGAACAAACCCTGGCGCGCCTGGGTCTGCAGGCGCACATCGTCGCCGGCGATGCAGCCCGGCCCGCGGACTGGTGGGACGGTGCGCTGTTTGACGCCATTTTGCTCGACGCTCCTTGCACCGCATCGGGAATCGTTCGACGCCACCCCGACATCGCGTGGCTGCGTCAGGAGGGCGACGTGGCCCAGCTGGCAGCCGTGCAGGCGCGCCTCTTGCGGACGCTTTGGCCGCTGCTCGGGCCCAACGGACGGCTGCTGTACGCCACCTGCTCGGTGTTTCGAAGCGAGGGCGACGCGCAGATACAAACGTTCCTTGCGCACAACACCGATGCCCGGTTGATGGCCTCGCCCGGCCACTTGCTCCCGGTTTTTGAGGCAGATGGCCAGCGCGTCCCGGACAATACACCCCCTGACCATGACGGCTTTTATTACGCATTGCTGGCAAAGACTTCGGCTTAGCCTAGCCGCGGCGCTGGCCTGCGCGCTGCTGGCAGCGGCTTTGCCGCTGCCAGCGAGCGCCCAGGAGACGGCGGCCGAAGGCGTGCAGATGCGGCTTGAGCGCTCTGCCGACGGCGTGCTGCTGTTTGCCAATGTCAAGGTCGATTTGCCTGCGGTCGTCGAGGACGCCTTGCTCAAGGGCGTTCCCTTGTTCTTTGTCGCGCAGGCGGAACTGACGCGCAAACGCTGGTACTGGTCGGACAAGACCGTCGCCAGTGCGCAGCGCCACATGCGCCTGGCCTACCAACCGCTGACGCGACGCTGGCGGCTCAATGTCGCGTCGGGAGCGATAACCCCCAACAGCCTTGGCTTGGCGCTCAACCTGAGTTTTGAGACGCTCGCTGAGGCCATGGCTGCCATGCAGCGCCTGTCGGGTTGGAAGATCGCCGAAGCCGGCGCCATTGATCCGGAATCTCCGCACAGGCTGGAATTTCGCTTCAGTCTGGACCTGACCCAACTGCCGCGGCCGTTTCAAATCGGTGCCCTGGGCCAGTCCGACTGGAACATTTCGGTATCTGCCACGCAGCAGCTGGGTCCCGAGGGCGCCAAGTGAGCAACGGCCTCGCCGACTCTTTACCAGGCCCTAGGGCCGTTTTGCAGGGCTCGCGCGCGCTGCGCTGGACGATCGGTGTTGGAGTGGCGGCAGTTGCAGGCGTCGGACTGGTGCTGCTGTTCTTGCTGACGCAGGCAACCAACAACCGCGAACTGTATGAGCGCAACTATGCGCGCCTGTTCACGCTCAATGTCGTCGTCGCCACCGTCTTGCTGCTGGTCATCATCTGGATCACGGCGCGCCTGCTGATGCGGCTGCGCCAAAAGCGCTTTGGCAGCCGTTTACTGGTCAAGCTGGCGGCGATTTTTGCGCTGGCGGGCTTTGCGCCGGGGGTGCTGATCTATGTGGTGTCCTACCAGTTTGTCTCGCGCTCGATCGAGAGTTGGTTCGACGTCAAGGTCGAGGGCGCGCTCGACGCCGGCCTCAACCTGGGGCGGGTCACGCTGGAGACTTTGGGCGGCGACCTGGCGAACAAAGCGCGCTCCTCAGCGGGTGAGTTGTCGTCGCTGCCCGACGCCCGTGCGACGCTGCCGCTGGAGCGACTGCGCGAGCAACTGGGTGCCAGCGATGTCGTCCTGTTTTCCGGATCGGGGCAGTTGATCGCCTCGACGAGCCAGTCGAAATTTCAACTCAGCGTCGAGCGCCCGACGGCGCAGCAACTGCGCAGCGCGCGCAGCGCAAAAGCCGTCACCTGGGTCGAGGGACTGGACGAGGCGACTGCGGCGACCGTCAATGATGCAAGCATCAAGGCGCTGGTGGCGCTGCCCGACGCCGGCTTTGCATTGCGCGGTGAACCGCGCTACCTGCTGGTGACGCAGGCATTGCCGGGCGCGCTGGTGCGTAACGCGCTGGCCGTAACGCAGGCCAACCGCGAGTACCAGCAGCGGTCGCTGGCGCGCGAAGGGCTCAGGCGGATGTATATCGGAACCCTCACACTGAGCCTTTTCCTGGCGGTCTTTGGTGCGGTGCTGTTGGCCATTGTGCTGGGCAACCAGATCGTTCGCCCACTGCTGCTGCTGGCCGACGGCGTGAGCCAGGTCGCAGCCGGCGATCTGACGCCCAAGGTGGCCTTGCAAAGCCGCGACGAACTCGGTGGCCTGACCCGCGCATTTGCCGATATGACGCAGCAGCTTTCGGATGCGCGCCAGGCGGTCGGCGCCAGCATGGAGCAGGTTAGCGCTGCGCGCGCCAACCTGCAGACCATCCTGGACAACCTGACGGCCGGCGTTGTGGTTCTGGACGCCCGCGGCGTGATCGTGTCGTCGAACCCGGGCGCGACCCGGATACTGCGCGTTCCGCTCGCTGCGCACCAGGGACGCCGCCTCGCCGATGTGGAGGGAATGGAGGATTTCGCGCGCGAGGTGCAGGCGCGTTTTGACTCCTTTCTCGGTGAACGCAGCGAACACGGGCTCGACCACTGGCAGCAGTCCTTCGAACTCGGCGGCAACGCCAGCGGACTCGCGGGACGGCCGGGCGACAACGCGATTACCCTGGTGGCGCGCGGTGCGACGCTGCCGGGCACCGACCGGTTGCTGGTCTTTGACGACATTTCAGAAATCGTATCGGCGCAACGCGCGCAGGCCTGGGGCGAGGTCGCGCGCCGTCTGGCCCACGAAATCAAGAATCCGCTGACGCCGATCCAGCTCTCGGCCGAACGGCTCGCGATGAAGCTCGCTGGGAAGCTGCCCGCTGGCGAGCAGGCTGTTTTGACCAAGTCGGTCAAGACCATCGTCGACCAGGTTGATGCGATGAAGCGCCTGGTCAATGAGTTCCGCGACTACGCACGACTGCCGGCCGCAGAACTCAAGCCAATCGACCTCAATGCCCTGCTGGCCGAGGTGTTGCAGCTCTATGAAGCAGACAGCGCGCAGGTTCCGGTGCGGATGGAACTGGCTGCGAACTGCCCCAAGATACTAGGCGACGCCCAGCAACTGCGCCAGGTGGTCCACAACCTGTTGCAGAACGCCCAGGATGCCACCCTGCTGGCCGGCC
>CAISIP010000306.1 GCA_903885415.1 uncultured beta proteobacterium | reverse complement strand
TGTCTTGGCGTGTCAGGTTGAGCCACCCCGGGGCCATCGCATCCAAAATATGGGCCCCGACCTGTCCCTCGCCGATGCGCGCGATTTCCTGCACAGCTTGCAGTTGTGAGGCGAGCAGATGGCTTCGGTCTACGAATGTTTTGATGAGCAGTTGCTGCGCCTTTTTCAGCAACTGGTCGCTGGTGCCCCACTCGCGGGTCAGGCGCTTGAAATAAGCACGCCGAACAAAGCGCGCCATCGACGGGTCGATTGCAGTTTGGGTGTACATGATGGTCAAAGGCGGTGGGCTTAGGAGTCTGAGCGACGGCCTTGCTGGACCTTGCGCCTTAAAAAGGCCACCTTCTCGCTTTCCTGGCGGGAGCCGACCCAGCTCGTCTCGTTGAGGTCGACCAGTCGAGTCTTCATCGCGTGCGCGGTGTACTGCAACTCTTTTTCCATGCGGACGTGGTCGCGCTGCTCAAGTAGTGAGCCCATTAGCTTCAATGTGTCGAGCAGCCACGGGTTGTCTGCCGCACGTCGGTTGAGGTCTGCCAGCATGCGCTCAACCGCGTCCCAGTCGCGACGGGCCACGGCGTCTCGCGCCAGGCGCTGCAGGTCGGCCGATTCGATCTCGCTAAACCGCAGGGCCACCAACTGCTCAGCGCTGAAGTCTTGGTAGCTGGTCGACGACACGACCGGCAACTCGCGCAAGGCGCCATCGAAGGTGTGGGCAACGCCGTTGGCGTCCTTGGCCCGCACCAGCACCTTGAGCGCTGAGTTATCGGCGCTAAGTTCTTGGGCGCGTATGGCATGCGCCATAGGGATAGAAAGAGCCATCCAGGCCTCAGATTTCGCTGCAATCGAGGGCAGTCGCCATGAGCCGTCTGCGTTTTGCGCGTAGTCGTTGTGCATGGTCCACTGGTGCGTGCCCCCGCTCAGGGTCAGGCTAAGGTCACGCCAGGCAACCCCCGCAAGCAGTCCAATCTCCGCATCAAAGGGCTCTGCCAGGTCCTGGGCACGGTCGCCGTACAGCGCGGCCCCTTGGCCTGCAATGGCCATGGCGGTCATCAGGATCTCGTTAAACCCGAGTCCGATGCCCACCGTGGTGGTGGTGACGCCAGAGCGGGCCAGCTCCCCGACCTGCGCGCAGATCTTGTCCACATCGGTTTCGCCGTAGTTTGCTTGGCCATCGGAGAGCAGGATCACCCGGCACATGCGGCTCGATGCGCTGCGCGGCGCCAGTAGCTCCGCGCCCTTTAGCCAACCCGCGTGCAGGGCGGTCTGGGCACCGGAATCGAAGCTTCTCAAGCTCGCCGCCAATAGCGGGCGCGCTTGCGCAACCGGCATAAGGGCGAGTGCTACTTGAACCTGGGTGTCATAGATGACGATGGATACTTCGTCTTCGTCGTGCATTCGGTTGATCAGTTCGCGGGTGCATTGCTTGGCGGCTACCAACTTCTCGCCCTGCATCGAGCCCGAGCGGTCGATGACGATGGCCAACGAGAGCGGCGTGCGGGTCAGGCCCGGATCGTCTTGTGCGCGCAGACGCACCAGTACCTGCAGCCGGGCGTCGGCGTCATTGAGCAAAGCGGCCTTCAAAGGGGTCAGAACAATTTCAAGCGGGTAATTCGAGTGCATGCGGATTCTCCAGGTTGGGTTGTATTGCT
>CAISIP010000305.1 GCA_903885415.1 uncultured beta proteobacterium | reverse complement strand
TACTACAGCGACTTCCTGTACTGCTCCTTCGGTCGCTTCTACGGCCTGGTGGTGACGCATGACAAGGTGGTCCTGATCGCGGCCAACATCGACGGCGGCCAGCCCTGGCGCAAAGGCGTCTGCGACCGCGCGCTGATCTACACCGACTGGCAAAGCGGCAACTATTTCCGCGCGATCCAGCAGGAAGTGGGCAACCACGGCCGAGTCGGCCTGGAGTACGACCATCTGCCGCTCGAGCGCATGGACAAGATCCGCGCGGTGCTTCCCGATGTCGAGTTCACCAACATTGCAGCCGACTGCATGCAGATGCGCATGGTGAAATCGGCCGAGGAAATCGCATTCATCCGCAACGGCGCGCAAGTCTGCGACGTCGGCGGCGCGGCACTGGTCGCGGCGGTCCACGAAGGCGTTCCCGAGCACGAAGTCGCGCTGGCGTCGACGCAGGCGATGGTGCGCGAAATCGCCCGGCGCTACCCGCACACCGAGCTGATGGACACCTGGACCTGGTTCCAGTCGGGCATCAATACCGACGGCGCGCACAACCCGGTCACCACGCGCAAGGTCCGCCATGGCGACATCCTGTCGCTGAACTGCTTCTCGATGATCTCGGGCTACTACACCGCCCTCGAGCGCACGCTGTTCTTCGGCGACGTCGACGACGCCTCGCTCAAGTTGTGGGAGGTCAATGTGCGCGTCCACGAAGAAGGCCAGAAGCTGGTCAGACCCGGCGTGCGCTGCTGTGATGTGGCGCTCGCGCTCAACAAGATTTTTGAAGAACACAATCTGTTGCAGTACCGCACCTTCGGCTACGGACACTCCTTCGGCGTCTTGTCGCATTACTACGGTCGCGAGGCCGGCCTGGAATTCCGCGAAGACATCGACACCGTTTTGCAGCCGGGAATGGTGGTGTCGATTGAGCCGATGATCATGCTTCCCGAGGGTTTGCCCGGGGCTGGCGGCTACCGGGAACACGATATCCTCGTAGTCACCGAAACCGGCCATGAGAACATCACCGGTTTCCCTTATGGCCCAAAGCACAACGTGATCAGGGCGTAACTGCAGGCACACCGCTTGCGTGGAAGACCCTCCGTGACCCAGCCTTTCGTCCGATTCGAACACGTAGAGAAAACCTACGACGGGAAGCTGCTCGTCGTGCGCGACCTCAACGTCGACATCGCACAGGGCGAGTTCCTGACCCTGCTTGGACCCTCGGGCTCGGGCAAGACGACGACGCTGATGATGCTGGCGGGCTTTGAGACCGCCACTGCCGGCGAGATTTACCTGGACGGAAACCCGATCAACGCGATCGCCCCGGAAGACCGCAACATCGGCATGGTGTTCCAGAACTATGCACTGTTTCCGCACATGAGCGTGGCCGAAAATGTGGCGTTCCCGCTTTCGGTGCGCGGCATCCGCGGCGCCGAGGCGTCACAACGGGTGCACAAGGCGCTCGACAAGGTCGGACTGACCGGCTTCGAATCGCGCCGGCCGGCGCAGATGTCGGGCGGCCAGCAGCAGCGGGTCGCGGTGGCACGCGCCCTGGTCTTTGAGCCCAAGCTGGTGCTGATGGACGAGCCGCTGTCGGCGCTCGACAAGCAACTGCGCGAACAACTGCAATACGAGATCAAGCGGCTGCACCAGGATCTGGGCATCACCATCGTCTATGTGACGCACGACCAGACCGAGGCGCTGGCGATGTCGGACCGGGTTGCGGTTTTTCACCAGGGACGCATACAGCAAATCGACGCGCCGACCGCGCTGTACGAGCGCCCCGCCAATGCGTTTGTCGCCCAGTTCATCGGCGAAAACAACACCCTCAAGGGGCGCGTGGTCAGCATCGACGGCGCGCGTTGCAGCGTCGCGCTCGGCGATGGCAGCGCCGTCGCCGCGCAGGCCGTGGCCGTCAGCCGGGTCGGCGAGGCCACCCGGCTATCGATACGTCCCGAACGGGTTCGCATCAACCCGGCGTCCGAAGCAGACGCAACCCGCGTCAGCGGCACGGTCGTCGACGTCACCTATCTGGGCCGATATGCCCGCGTGCGGCTCAATGCGTGCGGGTTGGAAGATTTCATCGTTACGCTTCCCAACGATGGACGCGATCTGGCGCTGGCGCCTGGCAGCACGCTCAACCTCGGTTGGAGTGCTGCCGATTGCCGGGCGCTGGATGGCGAGTGAGGGCGGTATTCTTTTTTGAATCAACAGGAGAACGACATGTTCACAAAGTTCCACTTGAGCGCGATTGCGCTCGCCAGCGCTGCCGTCCTTGCCGTCCTGCCGGGAACTAGCGCTGCCCAGCAAACCCTGACGGTGACGTCGTGGGGCGGCGCCTATACCAAGAGCCAGGAAGAGTCGATGCACAAGCCCTTTGCGGCTTTGAAGAAGGTCAAGGTCGTGTCGCAGGACTACAACGGTGATCTGGCCGAAATCGCCGCGCAGGTCAAGACCGGCAATGTCAAGTGGGACCTGGTCGACGTCGAGCCGGCCGAAGCCATGAAGGGCTGCGAAGAGGGCCTGTTCGAGAAGATCGACGCCAGCAAGCTGCCCGCAGGTGCCGACGGAACGCCCGCCTCCAAGGACTTTGGCCCCGGCCTGGTTCTTCCTTGCGCAATTGCCAACATCACTTACGCCAATGTGGTTGCCTACGACAAGGCCAAGATGGGGGCCAACGCGCCCAAGACCCTGGAAGACTTTTTCAATCTGAGCAAATTCCCGGGCAAGCGCGGAATGCGCAGCAACCCGAGCGTGAACATGGAGTGGGCGCTTTTGGCAGACGGCGTGCCGGTTGCCGATGTGTACAAAATGTTGGCAACACCCGCCGGTGTCGAGCGCGCATTCAAGAAGCTCGACACCATCAAGAGCAGCATCGTGTGGTGGAAAGCCGGCGCCCAGCCGCCGCAGCTGCTGGCCTCGGGTGAGGTCATCATGACCAGCGTCTACCATGGCCGCATCGTCGACGCCAACCAGAAGGACAAGAAGGACTTCGCGCTGGTGTGGGACGGTCAGATCCAGGTTCCGGACATGTGGGCGATTGTCAAGGGCGGCAAGAACGTCGAACTGGCTCATGAATTCGTCCGCTTTGCCACCGGCACCCAGGCGCTGGCTGACCAGGCGACCTGGATTGCATACGCCCCGGCGCGCACCTCGTCGATCGCCAAGATACCGGCTTCGAATCCGAACAAGGCATGGCTGCCCACCGCCGGCCACGCAGGGCGCTCGATGCTGACCGACGCGAAGTTCTGGACCGACAACGGCGACGATCTGAACAAGCGTTTCAGCGCCTGGATGGCCAAGTAAGACGTGTCGACGAACAGCGCGGCAGACCTGACGCGCCGCCTGCGCAAAGCAGAGTGGCGTGGCCAGTTGCGCGCCTACGCGCTGATAGCGCCGCTGTTCGTTTTTGTCGCCTTGAGCTTCCTACTGCCGCTGGGCAGCGTGCTGCTCAACAGCGTCTATGACCCGATGGTCCCGGACGGCCTGCCGCGCACGTTGCGCGCGCTGGCCGAATGGAACGGCCCGCGGGACCAGGTTCCACCAGAGCCGGTCTACGCGGCGCTGGCACAGGACCTCAAGCAAGCGGTGCTGGCCGAGAACGCAGGTCCGATCGCGGGCCGCCTCAACATAGAAGAAACCGGCCTGCGCAGCATCTTCATGCGCGCTGCGCGCCGGGTCGGTGCGCAGGAGCAGGGGCCCTGGGCGCCATTTTTTGAAGCCGCCGACCCCGCCTGGGCCAAGCCCGCAATCTGGGGCACGATCCGCAATCTGGAGTCGCGCGAGCACAGTTTGTTCTTTTTGTCGGCGCTGGATTTCCAGCGCCAAAGTGACGGCGTGGTCGTGCGCCAGAGCGACGACCAACGCATCCATGTCACGATCTACCTGCGCACCCTGGGTGTCGCGCTGACGGTGACCGCCATGTGCATCCTGCTGGGCTTTCCGATTGCCTATCTGCTGGCGCATCTGCGCGACAAGACCGCGAACCTGTTGCTGATCCTGGTGCTGCTGCCGTTCTGGACATCGCTGCTGGTGCGCACCACGGCCTGGGTGGTGGTGCTGCAAAAGGAAGGCGTTGTCAATGCGCTGCTGCAGGGGCTGGGAATCATCACCGAGCCGCTGCCGCTGATTTTCAACCGCTTCGGCGTCGTCGTCGCGATGACGCACATCCTGCTGCCGTTCACCATACTGCCGCTGTACTCGGTGATGCGCCAGATACCGGCGTCCTATGTCCGGGCAGCGCGTTCGCTCGGCGCCCGGCCCGCCACTGCGTTCCTGCGCGTCTACCTGCCGCAGTGCGTTCCGGGACTGAGCGCCGGCGCGCTGCTGGTCTTCATCCTGTCGCTGGGCTACTACATCACGCCGGCGCTGGTGGGCGGGGCGACCGACCAGTTGATCAGCCACTTCATCGCCGACAACATCGGACGCTCGCTCAACTGGGGGCTGGCGTCGGCGCTGTCGAGCATCCTGCTGGCCGCGGTGCTGGTCCTGTACTGGGCCTATGACCGTGTCGCCGGGGTTGGCAACGTGCGCTTGGGATGATGCAGTTCCCGCCCTACACGACGGCGCTGCAACGCGCAGGCCACTGGGCGCTGTGGCTGGGCTGCGGCGCGATTCTGGTGTTCCTGATTGCGCCGGTGCTGGTCGTCATACCGCTGGCATTCAACAACGAACCCTATTTCAATTTTCCGGTGCACGCCTACAGCCTGCGCTGGTTCAGGGAGCTGTTCGGCAACCCGGTCTGGTTGTCGGCGATAGCCAACAGCGTCATCACCGCGACGCTGGCGACGGTCATCGCAACGACGCTCGGTACGCTTGCGGCCGTCGGACTGAACCACCGCAACCTGCCGGGCAAGCGGCTGATCATGGCCTTGCTGGTGTCGCCGATGATCGTCCCTGTCGTCGTGCTGGCGGTCGGCGCTTACTTCTTCTTTTCGCGGCTGGGCATCGCCAACAACCTGCTCGGCATCGTGCTGGTGCACGCCGTCCTCGGCGTTCCATTCGTCGTCATCACCGTCAGCGCCACGCTGGCGGGCTTTGACATGGGCCTGCTGCGCGCCGCCCGTGGCCTGGGCGCTTCGCCGCTGACAGCGTTTCGCCGCGTCATGCTGCCGCTGGTTTGGCCGGGGGTGCTGTCGGGCGCGCTGTTCGCTTTCGCCACCTCCTTCGACGAGGTGGTGGTGGTGCTGTTCCTGGGTGGCCCGGGACAGACCACCTTGCCGCGCCAGATGTGGTCCGGGCTGCGTGAGCAGCTCTCGCCGACCATCCTGGCGGCGGCCTTCGTGCTGATCATCTTCGCCATCGCGATGCTGCTGGTACTCGAGATGCTGCGCCGACGCAGCGTCGCGCTGCGCGGCCTGAGCGAGCACTAGACCGCCGCGCCCGACAGCGCCGGCATTTCGCCGACCAACCGGTAGGAGCCACCGCACCATGACCCACAACGCGTACCAAAGCGGCCGCCTCGACCTGCCATTCGTGGGCCATTGCACCTTCGCGAAGTCGCCGGTCTGCACCGACTGGAACGCCATTGACGCCGACGTCGCAGTAATCGGCGTCCCCAACGACATGGGAACCCAATGGCGACCCGGCGCGCGCTTCGGTCCGCGCGCCATTCGCGAGGCGTCGACGCTGTTTTCCTTCGGCCATGCGGGCGCATACGACCATGAAGACGATCTGCTGTACCTGACGCGCGAGCAGCTGCGCATCGTCGACGTCGGCGACGCCGACATCGTCCACACCGACATGGCCAAGAGCCACGCCAACACCGAGTCGGCCATCCGCAAGATCCTGGCGGCGGGCGCGATGCCGCTGGTGCTCGGCGGCGACCACTCGATCCACGCACCGGTCATCAAGGCCTTCGACGCGGCGGGGCCGATCCACATCGTGCATTTCGACGCGCATCTGGACTTTGTCGACGAGCGCCACGGCGTGCGCTACGGCCACGGCAACCCGCTGCGCCGCGCGTCGGAGATGCACCACATCAGCGGAATGACGCAGCTCGGCATCCGCAACGTGTCCTCGTCCAACCGTCAGGATTACGACGATGCGCGCGCCGCCGGTTCGCAGATTTTTTCGGTGCGCCAGATCCGCAAAATGGGGCTGGCCGCCGTGCTCGCGGCGATACCCGTCGCGCCGGGCTACTACTTCACGATCGACATCGACGGCTTCGATCCGTCGATCGCGCCGGGAACCGGTACACCGAGCCACGGCGGTTTCTTGTACTACGAGGTACTCGAAATCATCCAGGCCTTGGTACTGCGCGGCGGCGGCAACGTGCTCGGCATCGACCTGGTTGAAGTCGCGCCGGCCTATGACCCGGCCGGGGTCACGTCCATTCTGGCGGCACAGTTGCTGCTGAACACGCTGGGCTTCATCTTCCACGCGCGCCAGCAGCGTCGGGCGCAGCCCTAGCCGGCTGGCGCCGGCGCGCTAGACCACGCCGGCCTGGCGCAGGGCGGCGATCGCTGCGCCATCGAGGCCCAGTTCGGCGAGCACCGCGTCGCTGTGCTCTCCCAACGCCGGCGGCGGGTAGCGCAGCGTCGGCGGTGTGTCGACCAGCCGCAGCGGGCTTGCCACGCTGCGCATCTCAGTAACCCCCTCGCGCGCCACCCGCTCGGGCGGCAGCGGCTGGCGCACCGCCAGTCCGCGAGCGACGACCTGCGGGTCGGAAAATGCCTGTCCGATGTCATTGATCGGGCCGCAAGGAATCGCCTTGTCCTGCAGCAAGGCAACCCACTGCTCGGTGCTGCGCTCACGCGTGACCTCCTGCAGCAAGGCAATCAGGACCACCCGGTTGTGCACCCGCGCCGAACTGGTGGCAAAGCGCGCGTCGGTACCCCAGTGGGGCTTGCCGATGGTCTGGCAAAAACGGCCGAACTGTCCGTCGTTGCCGATCGCCAACAACATCGACCCGTCGCGGGTCGGGAAATCCTGGTACGGCGCCAGGCTCGGATGGCTGTTGCCCATGCGCTGGGGCACCTGTCCGGTGTTGAGAAAGCTGCCGGCCTGATTGGCCAGGATCGCCATGCCGACGTCGAGCAGCGCCATGTCGATGCGCTGCCCCAGGCCGCTGCGGTTGCGCACCTCGATCGCGGCGAGAATCGCCGCGCAGGCGTAAATACCGGTGAACAGGTCGGTCACCGCGACACCCACGCGCAAGGGACCGCCGCCAGGGGCTTCGTCGGCGCGACCGGTGATGCTCATCATGCCGCTCATCGCCTGCACCATCAGGTCGTAACCGGCGCGTTCGGCGTAGGGGCCGCTCTGGCCAAAACCGGTAATCGAACAATAGATCAGCCGCGGGTTAAGCACGCGCAGGCTCTCGTAGTCCAGGCCATAGGCCGCCAGGCCGCCGACCTTGAAGTTCTCCACCAGAATATCACTGCGCTGCGCCATCTGGCGCACCAGCGCCTGCCCCCGCGGGTCCGACAGATTCAGCGTCAGTGAGCGCTTATTGCGGTTGGTGCAAGCGAAATAGCTCGCCTGGCCGGTGTCCTTGCCCTGTGCGTCCTGCAAATAGGGAGGGCCCCAGTGGCGCGTGTCGTCGCCTTCCCCCGGGCGCTCGACCTTGACCACGTCGGCGCCGAGGTCGGCCAGCATCTGGGTGCACCAGGGCCCGGCGAGCACCCTGGAGAGGTCCAGAACTTTCAGGTGCGACAGCGCTCCCCGGCCGGCCGCGTCAGACGCCACTGCCATGGCCTCAGTTCGCGAAGGCCGCGATGCCGGTCTGGGCGCGGCCCAGGATCAGCGCGTGGATGTCGTGCGTGCCTTCGTAGGTGTTGACGACCTCCAGGTTGACCAAATGGCGTGCGACGCCGAACTCGTCGGAGATGCCATTGCCGCCCATCATGTCGCGCGCCATCCGGGCGATATCCAGCGCCTTGCCGCAGGAGTTGCGCTTGAGGATCGAGGTGATCTCGACCGATGCGCTGCCCTCGTCCTTCATGCGGCCCAGACGCAGGCAGCCCTGCAAGCCCAGCGCGATCTCGGTCTGCATGTCGGCCAGCTTCTTCTGGATCAACTGGTTGGCCGCCAGCGGCCGGCCGAATTGCTTACGGTCCAGCGTGTATTGGCGCGCACGCAACCAGCAGTCTTCTGCGGCACCGAGGGCGCCCCAGGCGATTCCATAGCGCGCCGAGTTCAGGCAAGTGAAGGGGCCCTTGAGTCCCTGCACTTCGGGGAATGCGTTTTCCTCCGGACAGAAAACGCCGTCCATCACAATCTCGCCGGTAATCGACGCGCGCAGCCCGACCTTGCCGTGGATCGGCGGTGCACTCAGGCCCGCCATGCCCTTTTCGAGTATGAAGCCGCGGATCGGACCGACCTGTCCGGACGCTGAAACCTCCTTGGCCCAGACCACAAAGACGTCGGCGATCGGGCTGTTGGAAATCCACATCTTGGAGCCGCGCAAGGTGTAACCCCCTGCCACCTTGTGCGCCCGCGTCGCCATGGAGCCCGGGTCGGATCCGTGGTCGGGTTCGGTCAGGCCGAAACAGCCGATGGACGCGCCGCTGGCCAGCGCCGGCAGATAGGTGCGGCGCTGCGCCTCGGTACCGAATTCGAATATGGGCAGCATCACCAGCGACGACTGCACGCTCATCATCGACCGGTAGCCGGAGTCGACGCGCTCGACTTCGCGCGCGATCAGGCCATAAGCCACATAACTCAGCCCCGGCCCACCGTACTGCTCCGGAATCGTGGGGCCCAGCAACCCGAGCGCGCCCATCTCGCGAAAAATCGCCGCGTCGGTGCTTCCGTCGCGAAAGGCCTGCGTCACCCGCGGCAGCAGCTTGTCCTGGCAATAGGCGGCGGCGGCCTCGCGCAACATGCGCTCGTCGTCGCTGAGTTGCTGCTCGAGCAGGAAAGGATCCTGCCAATTGAATGCCGCGTGCGCCATGCGATCTCCTGCTTGAAAGTGCGCCATCCTAGCGCCTGCCGATCGCGGCGCCAAGCGAAAATTTGGCATCCAGATATGCACCTACCGCATGTCTGGCGCTGCGGCTTGGGCGCCGATGCCGAGCAAATTGGTGGGCGATGGCGTCCGACCCACCGCAAGTTGTGTATATTGGGCACACCATGCGCCGCAAGATTCCCTCCCTGCAGGCACTCGCCTGCTTCGACGCGGCGGCCCGCCACGAAAGCTACACGCGCGCTGCCCAGGAGCTTGCGCTGACCCAGAGCGCGGTCTCACGGCAGATTGGCGGCCTGGAGGAATTCCTCGGCCAGCCCCTGTTTCGCCGCACCCGCCACGGCGTTGCGCTGACCGAGCGCGGCACCGACTATGCGCGCGCCATCGCGCCGCGCCTGCACGCACTGGAACGCGACACGCTGGAGGCGATGTCGGGTCAGGGGGCCGGCCGATCCATCGCGCTGGCCGCGGTGCCGACCTTTGCCGGCCGCTGGCTGATACCGCGCTTGCCGGCACTCGCGCTCGCGCACCCGGAGCTGGTGGTGCACATCGAAACCCGCACCCGCCCTTTTCTGTTCGCCGACACCGAATTCGACGCCGCGCTGTACGCAGGCACACCCGAGCAGATCGCCAACTGGGCCGGCACCCGCTCGGCGCTGCTGATGGACGAGGCACTGGTGCCGGTGTGTGCGCCGTCTTTGCTGCCCACCGCACGCGCGCTGTCGCCGCTGCAGTTGGCGAAGCTGCCGCTACTGCAGCAAAGCACGCGTCCGCACGCCTGGCGCCAGTGGTTCGATGCGGTTCGCGTGCCGGCGCCCTACGCCCTGGCCGGGCCGCGCTACGAACTGTTTTCGCTGACCGTAGCCGCCGCCGCCTGCGGTCTGGGCGTAGCGCTCGCACCGCGTCTGCTGGTGGAGTCCGAGCTGGCGCGCGGCGAGCTGGTGGTGGCGTGTCGCCACAGCCTGCAAGGCGAGCGCGCCTACTATCTGGTGACCCCCGAGCGCAGCGACGCCAAGGCGGCGCTGGCGCAGTTCAGCGCGTGGCTGCTGCGCGCTGCGCGTCCGCCCGCTCCTGCGCGAACTGCACATACCAGTCCAGACAGGCCGGGTTCGCCATCGCTTCGCGGTTGACGACCTTCTCCAGCGGCTGACCGAGTAGCAGCTTCTTGATCGGCAGCTCCTGCTTCTTGCCCGACAGCGTGCGCGGCACTTCGGCGACCTGAAACATATCGTCCGGAACAAAGCGCGGCGACAGCGCGATACGGATCGCATCGGCGATGCGCCCGCGCAGCGCGGCGTCCAGCGCCAGGCCATCGCGCAGAACGACAAACAGCGGCATGTAGCTGTCGCGGCCGAGGAACTCCAGGTCGACGACCATCGCGTCCAGCACCTCCGGGAGCGCCTCGACCGCGCTATAGAGCTCGCTGGTCCCCATGCGCAGGCCGTGGCGGTTGATCGTCGCGTCGGAGCGACCATAGATCACGCAGCCGCCGTTGGCGCCGACCTTGAGCCAGTCGCCATGGCGCCAGACATTGGGGTACATGTCGAAGTAGCTCGACAGATAGCGCTGGTTGTCCGTGTCGCCCCAGAAATACAACGGCATCGACGGCAGCGGCGCGGTGCAGACCAGTTCACCAACCGTGTCGACTACCGGCTGTCCCTGCTCGTCCCAGGCCTCTACCGCGCAACCCAGCAACCGGCATTGCATCTCGCCCGCCACCAGCGGGAGCTCGCGGTTGCCACCGATGAAGGCGCCGGCGAAGTCGGTACCGCCGGACATATTGCACCACCAGATGTCGTCGGTGCCGAGCTGCGCGAACTGCGCGGAACCCCACCGCTGCGCGTCGGCGCTCAGCGGCGATCCGGTGGTGCCGAGCGCGCGAACCGCCGACAGGTCGCCGCAGCGGCGCAGCGCGACGTCGGCCTTCATGCAGCTCGCATAGAAGGCCGCGCCCGCGCCGAAGAAGCTCACGCCCAGGTCGGCGGCAAAACGCCACAAGGTGCTCCAGTCCGGAGCCAACCGTTGGCCTGCGTCGTCAACCGTCGGTCCGCCCGGGCTGCCGTCAAAAATGCAACAGGTGCTGCCGTTGAGCAGGCCCGCCATCTGGCAATTCCACATCACCCAGCCGGTCGAGCTGTACCAGTGGTAGCGCTCGCCAAGGCTGCCCGGCGCGTAGCTGCAGCCGATGTCGTTGTGCAGCACGTTGAGCGCCAGCGCGACGAGGACGGTTCCGCCATGGCCGTGCACGATCGGCTTGGGCAGGCCGGTGGTTCCGCTCGAATAGACGATCCACAGCGGATGGTCAAAGGGCAGCCACATCGGCTCGAAGCGGTGGGTCTGGGCGTCGTCGCGCGCCAGCACCTGCGCCAGATCGGTCCATGCCACAGTCGCGTCGCCAGCGGCGGCCCGGGTGCCCATGTGGTCGAGCAGCAGCTGATGGCGCACGCTCGGCAGCGCGGCACACAGCTCGCCCACCACCGCCATGCGGTCGAGTACCCGGCCACCGTAGCGCACGCCATCACAGGCGATCAGCACCTTGGGTTCGATTTGCCGGAAGCGGTCGAGCACCGCGTTGCTTCCCATGTCTGGCGCGCAGATGCTCCACACCCCGCCAATGCTCACCGTCGCCAGGAATGCGACCATCGCCTCGGGAATATTGGGCAGGTAGGCGGCGACCCGGTCGCCGGGCCCCACGCCCTGCGCACGCAGGTGCAGTGCCAGCGCCGCCGATTGCCGGCGCAGTTCGGACCACGACAAGGTGCGCGGCGCGCCGCCCGCCAGACTGTGCTCGTCGTGGCTGAGAATCGCCGCCACGCCCGCTGCTTCGGCGGCCTGCGTGTGGCGCAAAACCTGATGCGCGTAATTGAACTGCGCGCCGGGAAACCAGATAGAGCCGGGCATGGTTCGCCTTTGCAGCACCGCGCTGTGCGGCGTCGGCGAGCGCAGGTCAAAATAGTCCCAGATGCTCTGCCAGAAGGCGTCGAGATCGTCGACCGACCAGCGCCACAAGGCGTCGTAGGATTCAAAGCGCAGGCCGCGCTCGTGTTCCAGCCATTGCTGGTACCGGCGGATCTGCGGCGCGGCGGGTGCGGGTTGCAGGCTTTGCATGGGCGCAGTTTATGGCAAGCGCCGGGCCCGCCGGCGCGTCCACGTATAGTGGCTGGTTCCCCATCTGGAGACCCTATGCGCATCTGGAAGAAACCGATCTCGATCGAGATCTTGAGCGCCAGCCATGTCGGTACCGCGGTCGCGCATCTTGGAATCGAATTTCTGGAGGTCGGCGACAACTTCATCCGGGGCCGGGTTGCGGTCGACGCGCGCACCCGGCAGCCCTACGGGCTTTTGCACGGCGGCGTGTCCGTCGTCCTGGCCGAAACCCTGGGCTCGTGCGGCGCCGTCTATGCGTTGCCCGAGGGCTTTCGCTGCGTGGGCCTGGACATCAATGCGAACCACCTCAAGGGCGCCACCAGCGGCTGGGTCACCGGCAGCACGCAGCCGGTGCACATCGGGCGTTCGACCCAGGTCTGGCAGATCGAACTGCGTAACGACGACGGCGCGCTGACCTGCGTATCGCGCATCACCATGGCCGTGCTGGCGCCACGTTAAACCGCAAGCGGCCTGCGTTGACGCGGAATCCGCCTCAGTCCTGTGCGCCGTCGGCGCGCGCCATGCGCTCGCTTTTCCAGTACACATCGTCGCCCGCCGAGCCGTCGCTGCGGTGGCGATTGAGCACCCGTGCCAACACAAACAGCAGGTCGCTGAGCCGGTTCAGGTACTGCCGCGGCGTGTCCTTGAGCGCCTCCTGCCCTTCAAGCGCAACCACCGCGCGCTCGGCACGCCGCGCAATGGTGCGGCTCACATGCGCCAACGCGGCAGCGCGCGTTCCCGCGGGCAGGATGAACTCCTGCAGCCTGGGCAGCGCCGCGTTGTGCGTTTGCAGCGCCTGGTCGAGCACTAACACCGCCTGCGCCTTGAGCAATTCATAGCCGGGTATCGACAACTCGCCGCCCAGGTTAAAAAGCTGGTGCTGCACCTCGACCAGCAGCGTGCGCACCGCATCGGGCATGTCCTCGCACAGCAAGACGCCGATGCTCGAGTTGAGTTCGTCCACCTCGCCCATCGCGTGCACGCGCAGGCTGTTTTTCGATACCCGGGTGTTGTCGCCCAGGCCGGTCGTTCCGTCGTCGCCGGTGCGGGTTGCAATTTGCGTCAGGCGCTGTCCCATGGTCGGTCTCCTTGTGTCCTCGCATTGTCGGGGCTGTTCCCGGTTTTGGGCTTTGGCCATGCGGACGGCGTAAACTGGGACATCTGAAATCGGAGACTGTCGATGAACGCACCGGCCCATTTGCAGCAACTGCTACCGACCATCAACCAGCGCATCGCGCCGCCGGAGCTGATCGGCGCGCTCAAGGAGCGCTTTGGCGAGCGTTGTTCGACCGCGCTGGTGGTGCGCGAACACCGCGGGCGCGACGAATCCTCGTTCGCCTCGCCGCCGCCGGCTGCGGTGGTGTTTGCCGAAAGCACCGCCGACGTGGCCGCCGCGGTGGCGCTGGCCGACCGCTACGGTTTCCCGGTGATTCCATTTGGCGTCGGCTCGTCGCTTGAGGGGCACCTGCTCGCGGTGCAGGGCGGCATCAGCATCGATATGGGGCGCATGAATCGGGTGCTGGCGATCAACGCCGAGGACCTCACGGTCACGGTACAGGCTGGCGTCACCCGCAAACAGCTCAACGAGGAGATCAAAAGCACCGGCCTGTTCTTCCCGATCGACCCCGGCGCCGACGCCACGATCGGCGGCATGAGCGCCACGCGCGCCAGCGGAACCAATGCGGTGCGCTACGGAACCATGCGCGAGAATGTGCTCGGGTTGGAGGTGGTGACGGCCAGCGCCGAGGTCATCCGGACCGGGACGCGTGCGCGCAAATCGTCGGCGGGCTACGACCTTACCCGGCTGATGGTCGGCAGCGAGGGGACGCTGGGCGTGATCACCGAAATCACGCTCAAGATCTACCCGCTTCCCGAGGCGGTGTCGGCGGCCATCTGCTCGTTCCCGAGCATCGAGGCCGCAGTACGAACCACGATACAAATCATCCAGATGGGCATACCGATCGCGCGCGTCGAGCTGGTCGACGCCAATACGGTCCGCATGGTCAACACCTACGCCAAGATGGCGCTGCGCGAGGAGCCGCTGCTGCTGATGGAGTTCCACGGCTCGCCCACCAGCGTGCAGGAGCAGGCCGAACTGGTACAGGAAATTGCCAGCGAACTCGGCGGCAAGGCCTTCGAGTGGGCCAGTACCCCCGAGGAACGCACCCGCCTGTGGAGCGCGCGCCACAACGTCCACTTCGCCGCACTGCAGTCGCGCCCGGGCTGCCGCTCGATCGCAACCGACACCTGCGTGCCGATTTCGCGACTGGCCGACTGCCTGCTCGATTCGGTCAGCGAGGCCGACGCTTCCGGTCTCCCGTACCTGCTGGTGGGCCATGTCGGCGACGGCAATTTTCACTTTGGCTACCTGGTCGACCCCGACAACGCGCAGGAGCGCGAGACCGCCGAGCAACTCAACCGCAAGCTGGTCGAGCGCGCGCTGAGCATGGAAGGCACCTGCAGCGGCGAGCACGGAATCGGGCTGCACAAGATGGACTTTCTGCTCACCGAGGCCGGCACCGGCGCGATCGAGATGATGCGCAGCATCAAGCGCGCGCTGGACCCCAAAAACATCATGAATCCGGGCAAGGTATTCAGCCTGTAGCGCCCACTCCTGTCAACGGGTGGGTTCGACGCGAAGCCGGCCGCCGGGTGGCTGCACGCTTGGGGCTCGCGCTGTGGGCGGGCGCCGCAGCCGCACAGCCGCTCCCCGCATGCGACGCCGCGCACCCCATCCTGCAGGCGCGGCGCATCGTCACGCAGCAGGACCTGATGCTGTCCGACGCGGTGGTGGACCTGCCCGACCGCTTGCCGCGCTCCTGGCGCGACGAGCGGGTGCAGATCGTCTACCAGCTCGACGTATCCGGCTGCGCTGGGACCTCGGACCAGGTCTTGTGGTTGCCGCGCGTCGGCGCTGCTTTCACAGTCCGCGCGCAAGGCCAGCATCTGAGGCTGCTGATCGGCAGCAGGCACCTAGGCCGGCAGCCGGAGGACGCCTCGAGTCCGCCGGTCTACAACGGTCGCATGGCGACGCTGTTCGCGCTGCCTGCGAACACGCACAGCGTGCAGCTGCGACTGGCGGCGGTGCCGTACATGGCGACAGGACTGCTGCCGGCGCGAAGCGGCAGCGACGGCCAGCTGCTTGCGCCGGCGGTCAGCGCGGTCTACGCTTCATCGGTGGTCATGAATATCGCCACCGCCGTGCTGCTGCTGATCACCGCAGCGGCGCTGCTGTTGTGGCTGCGCCATCTCCATGAGGTCGGCTTTCTGGCGATGCTGCTGGTGGCCGGTTGGTGGGCGACGCGCGCGCAACTGTATTCCAACAGCATGCTGCCCATGGCGCCTGACTGGTTTGATAGCTTCAACCGGCTCAATGTGCTGCTGACCGTCGCCAGCCTTCAGGCCGCAATCCTTTGGCAGCTTGCGCCCGACGAGCCAACGGCGCGGCGGCGCTGGCTTGAGGCGCCATTGCGAATTTTGCTGGCCGCCACGCTGGCCGGCGCCGGCGCAATGGCTGGCGCGCTGGCGCTCGGATCGGGCGGGTTACTGGCGCGCGACTTTTCCGACCTGTGCGCGATGGGGCTGGGCCTGTGGCTGGGCTGGACGGTCACGACCGCAACCGGCCGTTACAAAGGGTGGCGCCGCACCGCAATGCTCGTCGGGTATTCGGGTTTTCTGGGGTCCGCCCTGCACGACACGGGCGTCCTGAACGGGGCGCTGGATCCGGGCGCCCCGATGCTGCTGTTTTGGGGCGTCGGCCTGGTTTTGTTGATCTATGCGGCGCTCACCGGCGACCACATCGTGCGGGCGCTGCAGCGCGCGAAAGACCCCTCCCTGGAACTGGAACTGGAACTGGAACGGCGCAGTGCGCTGCGCTCCACCGAGCTTGAGGAGGACTATGCCCGGCTGCGCGACACCGAGTGCATGGTCGCCAACGCCGCCGGACGCCAAGACGAGCGCGACCGCATACTGCGCGATATGCACGATGGGCTGGGCGGGCAGCTGCTCTCCTTGTTGCGTGGCGTCGAGCGCGATGCGCTGAGTCCCGAACAGCTCAGGCAGTCGCTCAGCGACAGCCTGGCCGAACTGCGCATGCTGATGGACAACGCAGCCCTGGACGCCGAGCTGGAAACCACGCTGGCCAACTGGTACGCGCGATGGGACGCGGCGCTGGCGGCACTTGGCATTGCAATGGTCTACGAGCCGGACGACCAGCTGGCCGACCTGCACATCGACAGCGCGACGCAGCGCCAACTGATGCACCTGCTGCAGGAAGCCGCCACCAACGTGGTCAAGCACGCGCAGGCGACGTCGCTGCGCCTGGTGGTGCGGGTCGGCCAGCCTGCCGACGGCAGCCGGCTACTGCAGCTTGAACTAAGCGACAACGGACGGGGTCTGGGAAGCGGCGCATCCCGCCAGGGCCAGCATGGCCTTAGCAATATGCGCCGGCGCGCCCACGCCATCGGCGCGCAGCTGTCGGTGGATAGCCTGGTTGCGCCCGCGCAAGGCTGCCGGGTGTTGCTGACCTTACCGCTGGCAGCGCCGGCAACAGCGCAGGCCTCCGGGCCCGAGCGGGTGCTCAGCCCACCAAACCCCGCCTGATCGCCTCCGTCGCCGCCTCCGCGCGCGAGGAAATGCCCAGCTTGCGATAGATATCGCGCACATAGCTGGTCACGGTGTGGGCGCTGATCCCCAGCAGGTCGGAGACTTCGAGCACCCTGTATCCCTTGCCGATCAGGCGTAGGACGTCGCGCTCGCGCTCGGTCAAGTCGACCCTGGGCACCTTTGCCTCCCGCGCCGCGCCATCGGGCTGAGGGGTCACCCGAAAATACCGCAGCACGCGCCGCGCCACCGAGGGGGACAGCGCGGGCTCACCCACACGCAATCGCTGCAACTGTGCCGTCACGACGGCGGCAGACTCGGACTTCAGCAGATAGCCGCTGGCACCCGCGCGCAGCGCCTGGAACACATGGTCGTCATCGTGATGGATGGTCGCGACGATGACCGTCACCTGGGCGAGCTTCGCCACCAGCGTGCGGATCAGTTCTTCGGAGTCGCCGTCGGGCAAGGTCCAGTCGATCACCGCCAGGCCGTAGGCATGGTCCGCGATGCAGCGGTAGGCTTCGGCCAGCGTCGCGGCGCAATCCACCGGTCCGACTTCGGGCAGGGCCGTCCGAAGCAGACCGGCCAGCCACTTTCTGGGCTGCTCCAAGTCCTCGACAATCAGGACGCGGGCATTCCCCAGCCAGGGGGGGCGTTCCGCCACGGGATCCAACAGGTCCATCCCTAGTCCCTAGCGAAAATAGTGGTTAAATTTGCCGCCAATGAGGCGGCGCAGCTTTTGTCGAACAAACACCTTGACAAGAAAGGTGCCGCCATGGCTGACAGTAGCACCTTATCGACACGATGTCTCCCCCCCATATCAAGGGGAGCCGGGTCGATTCGCAGCGCAGGCGAGCGCGCCCTGCTCGACTCCGCGCGCGCCTCAGGGCCGCGGCACTGGCTGCTGCGCAGCAAATGGAGCGCGGTAAAGCCAGACCGGCTTGGCGTCGCCGTCGCGCAGCACCTGATGCGGCCCGATCTCCCGGGCCTCAAACTCGAGGCTGACCAGCCAACTGCCGGGGCGCATCTCGGCGCGCGCCTTGCGCACCGCGCGTGGCATGCTCTCGGGGCGCTGGAACAGGTAGACCAGGTCATAGGGTCCCCAGTCCGCGCGCCAGATGTCGCCCTGGCGAACCCGCGCCCACGGGCAGCGCAGCGCGCATAGCGCGCGCAATGGCCAGCTCCATTCGATCCCGTGCAGTTGCGCCTTCGGATAGGCGCGGCGCAGCGCCACCAGCGCATGGCCCAGCCCACAACCGGCGTCGAGTACCAGCGCGCCTTCGGGCAGCGGCGCGCTGGCAGCCAGCCTTTGCAGCGCGCGGGCGGGGGTCGGAAACAGCGGGGCATCGCGCCAGGCGTTCACCGGGTAGATCAGCAGCAGCAGCGCCAGCGGCGCCAGCCAGCCCCAGGCCGGCAGCGAGGCGCCCGATACCGCCAGCGAAATCGGAAATCCGGCGGCAATCGCCAGCCTGCGCCACCAGGTCTGGCCGAGCAGGCTGAGCACGACGCCCAGCGCGCAGGCGAGGGCCAGCGACACGGGCCGTACCAGGCCCCCTGCCTGCGCCAGCGGCCCGGGCCATAGCGCGGGCAGAGCGTCCTGCAACACGGTGTACGCGAGCCATGCGCAGGCCCAGGCCATCAGCGCGGGAAGCGGCCAGCGCAGGCGCGACAGCATCGGATCTAGCGCGTCGCGCCCTGGCTGAGCTTGTCGATCAGGCCGTTGAGTTCTTCCAGCGAGCCGAACTGAATCGCCACTTCACCCGCCTCGTGCATTCTGCCGGCGCGCTTGAGGCGCTTCTTCACACGCACCTCCACCTGCGCGGTGAGCAGGTCCGACAGCTCTTCTTCCACCCGGCGCAGGTCGCGCGACTTCTCCTTCTTCGGCTTGCTCGCCGTCAGGGTGAATTCGGCGTTGAGCTTTTTCACCAGGCTCTCGGTTTCACGCACCGTCATCTTGCGCGCCGTGATCTGCGCTGCGGCCGTGATCTGCGCCGCACGATCGAGCGCCAGTAAGGCGCGCGCATGGCCCATCTCGAGGTCGCCAGCCATCAGCATGCTTTGCACCGGTTCGGCCAGATTCAACAAGCGCAGCAGGTTGCTGGCTGCGCTGCGCGAGCGCCCTACCGCCTGCGCGGCCTGCTCGTGCGAGAGTCCAAACTCCTTGACCAGCCGCTGCAATCCCTGCGCCTCTTCCAGAGGATTGAGGTCTTCACGCTGCATGTTCTCGATCAGCGCCATGGCGGCTGCGGCTTCGTTGCCGACGTCACGCACCAGCACGGGCACGCTGTCGAGCCCCGCCAGCCGGGCCGCACGAAAGCGGCGCTCGCCGGCGATGATTTCGTAGACCGGCCGACCCTGGCGCTCGTCGGCGACCGCGTCAGCCGCGCTCGGCGCCCCGTGCCCCAGGTACGCACGTATGCGCGCCAGGCCATCGGCCTGCTGAAGGCGTCGCACCAGAATCGGCTGCATGATTCCCTGCGCCTTGATCGATTCCGCCAACTCATACAGAGCGCCCTCGTCCATCCGGGTCCGCGGCTGGTACTGTCCCGGTACCATGTCCGACAGCAGCAGCGAAGCCGGCTGGCCAGGGCTGGTGCCAGCGGCGTCGGGCCCCTCGCCAAAGGAGACCGAGGCCCCGCCCATCGCCGTTGGCCCGAGCAGCGCCTCGAGTCCGCGGCCAAGGCCTTTTTGTTTCTTGCTAGCCATCTATTGCTTCCTTTCAGCGTCGGGGTCTGCTACGTCTGCTACGCGCGGGCGAGACGCCTTTGCACTGGGTAAGCCGGCGACCGAAAAGCGGCCCAGCCGGCGGTGCGCCGTGTCCCAGGCGCCCAGCCCGGAGTCGGCATTGAGGTGGCCCCGCGCGCCACAGTCGACCAGCTCCGAACCCCAGGCATCGGCGAAGAAGCGCGAGCGGGCCATGCTGCAATAGGGGTCGTCGCGGCTTGCCAGCAGCTGGCTGGCAAAGGGCAGCGGCTGCAGCGCAGGCGGCGACCAGCTGGGCAAGACGGCGGCAAGTTCGTCGCTTTGCAGGTCAGCCGGAGCGACCAGCAGCGCGCCGCGCACCAGGCTGACGTGGCGCGAGTGCGACGCCCAGGCGGCGACCAGCAGGCATCCCAGGCTGTGCGCGACGAGCACAAAACCGCCGGGTGCCGCCGGAGCCTTCGCGATCAAGACTTCTTCAAGGCGCGCAACCCAGTCGCCGCGCAGGGGGCGCAACCAGTCGTGCTGCTCGACCCGGATGTAGCCGTATGCCGACTCCCAACGGCTTTGCCAGTGGCCGGGGCCGGAATTTTGCCAGCCCGGCAGCAGCAGTACCTGCGCCGGCGCGGCGGGGACGCCTGGCGCCGTGGACACTTGCGGGCTCATGTGGGGCACACGCCCGCCCCTTCGCGGACGCACCGCCCATCCCACCAGGCGCTATTCATTTTATAGCTGATCCGGGCCTGCATCGCGTCCTGGCATCGGGCGCAGCCAGGGCGGTAGCCGCAGGCCGGGCATGCCGCGTTGCCCAGCGCATCAGAGGCGGGCAACGCGCGCCACCATTTCATTCGCAAAAGCGATATAGGCCTGCGCGCCCCTGGACGAGGGGTCGAATACCACGCCGGGAAGGCCGTAACTGGGCGCCTCCGCGAGCCGCACGTTGCGCGGAATCACGGTCTCGAAAACCTTGTCGCCAAAATGCGCCTTCAGCTGTTCGCTGACCTGCTGCTGCAGCGTGATGCGCGGATCGAACATCACGCGCAACAAGCCGATCACGGCCAGGTCCCGGTTGAGGTTGGCGCGCACCTGCTTGATCGTGTTGACCAGGTCGGTCAGTCCTTCCAGGGCGAAGTACTCACACTGCATCGGAACGATGACGCCGTTGGCACAGCACAGGCCATTGAGCGTGAGCATCGACAGCGAAGGCGGGCAGTCGATCAAGATGAAATCGTAGTCCGGGGAGACCGCGGTCAGCGCGGTCTTGAGCCGGCGCTCGCGGCGCTCGACCTCGACCAGTTCGACCTCTGCGCCCGCGAGCTCCCGGTTGGCGCCCAGCACCTGGTAGCCGCAGCCGGCCGCCTGCAGCTTTTCGCTGGCGACACGCGCCTGCGCCACGGTGCTCGACTCAAGCAAGACGTCGTAGACGCTCAGCGCGAGCTGGCGCTTGTCAACGCCCGAGCCCATGGTGGCGTTGCCCTGCGGATCCAGGTCGACGAGCAAGACCCGCTGCCCGACCTTCGCCAGACCAGCTGCCAGGTTGACGGTGGTGGTGGTCTTGCCGACCCCACCCTTCTGGTTGGCGATACAAAAAATCTTGGCCATGCGCGCGGTGTCGGTGGAGGGTTGCTTCGAGGCGGTGGCGCGCTCAGCGCGAAAGCGCCAGCTTGACGCCAAAGCCGATCAGGAACAGGCCGGCGAACTTTTGCAGCGCGCGCGACAGCCAGGGGCTGGCCCGCATGCGCGCCGCGAGGAAGTGCGTCATGAGCACCACCGACAGGCCGTAGGCAAAGGTGAGCGCGGCGATGGTCAGCGCCATGAAGCCGAAGGTCAGCAGGCCTTGGTGCTGCGCCGGGTCGACAAAGAGCGGGAAAAAAGCCATGTAGAAGACGATCGCTTTGGGGTTGAGCAGGGTGATCATCAGCGCCTGTCGGACGTACTGGCCGACGCGGATATGCAGCACCGGGGCATCGCCCGCCTTCGCCAGCAGCATGCGCGCGCCCAGCCAGGCCAAGTAGCTGGCGCCCGCCCACTGCAGCGCATGAAACGCCGAGGGGTAGCTTGTCAGCAGCGCCGCGACCCCCGCCACCGCCAGCCACATCAACACCTGGTCGCCGATGATGACGCCCAGCGTGGCAGCGAGTCCGCCACGGATGCGGCCCTTGCTGGTGGACGTGATCAGCGCCAGATTGCCCGGTCCCGGAATCAGCAAAAAGATGATGGTCGCGATGACAAATGCACTGTAGTCGGCGACGCCGAGCATGGGTTTCCTTTGGATGGGCAGAGCCTCCGGGAGGCCCGCAAGCGACGAGTTTAATCGCTCGCCGGCTGTGGGCCCTGCGCTGCGCTGCCAGAAGGCCCGTTCGCGACCGGGTTGCTGCCGCTCAGACAGCGGCGCGCCGGCGCATCCAGACCAGGCAGCGCTGCGCGTCCAGACCGGGGACAAGCAGTTGTTCCACGTGAAACACCTCGACGGCCCTTGGCAGCGCCGCCAACTCGTCGTCGGGCGGCCTGCCCTTCATGGCAACCCAGACACCGCCGGGTTCCAGCGCCCGGTCCGAGCACCGGGTGAAGTCGGCCAGCGAGGCAAAGGCGCGCGCGGTCACGATGTCGAAGCGCTGCTCAAGGTCTTCAACCCGTGCGTGGACCCCGCGCAGCCCGGTCAGCTTCAGGCTCAGCGCCACCTGCTGGACGAAGGCGGCCTTCTTGCCCACGGCGTCGACACAGCAGACCCTCACTTCGGGGCAGCACAGCGCGACCACCACGCCCGGCAGCCCGGCGCCCGCACCCACGTCGAGCAGGCTGGCGTCGGCAAGCCCCCGCTGCGCCAGATGGCGGCGTAGCGGCGCCACCAGCGCCAGGCTGTCGAGCAGGTGGTGGCTGAGCATCTGTTGCGGTTCGTGCAGCGCGCTGAGGTTGTAGACGCGGCCCCATTTGCCCAGCAGCTCCAGGTACTCCAGCAGGCGCTCCACCTGCGGCGGCGACAGGGCCACGCCGAGCACCGCGGCGCCCTGCTCCAGCGCCGGGCCCAGGCTGCGCAGTTCAGGCGCCGGCATGGTCGGCGGTCGCGCCGGCTTCGGGCTCAGCGGGCTCCGGCTTCCTGCCCCGTCCTTTGCGCAGGTGGACCAGCAGCAGCGCGATCGCCGCCGGCGTAATGCCCGACAGCCGGGACGCGAGCCCCAGCGTCTCGGGCCGCTGCCGGCTAAGGATCTGGCCCGCCTCGAAGCCGAGTGCGGGTACCCGCATATAGTCCAGGTCCTCTGGCAGCCTGAGGCTTTCGAAATGGGCGGCGCGCTCTATCTCGACCCGCTGGCGGTCTATGTAGCCCGCGTATTTGGCGACGATCTCGACCTGCTCGGTAACGACCGCTGAAAACAGCGCCCGCTCGGCGTCCGCCGCCTGCGCCACGGCGTCCGGACCTTCGGCTGCGGCCGAATCCTGCCGCGCCAACTCGGGGGACGCGTGGCGCCCGCCGGCCAGCGACATCAGCCCGGCGTAGCTGACATCGGGACGCCGGAGCAACTCGGCGAGTGTGTACTCGTGGTCGATCTCCTTGCCCAAAACACGCAACGCCTCGGCGGCGTCCAGATTTTTCGGGCTTACCCAAATCGATCGCAGCCGCTCTGTTTCACGTGAAACAGCGTCGCGCTTGCGGCAAAAGGCGTCCCAGCGCGTGTCGTCGACCAGGCCCAGCCCGCGGCCGGCCTCGGTCAGCCGCATGTCGGCGTTGTCTTCGCGCAGTTGCAGCCGAAACTCGGCGCGGCTGGTGAACATCCGGTAGGGCTCGGTCACCCCCTTGCTGATCAGGTCGTCCACCAGCACGCCGAGATAGGCCTCGTCGCGCCGGGGCGTCCAGGCCGCCTCCCCGCGGCACAGCAGGGCGGCGTTGACGCCCGCGTACAGCCCTTGCGCCGCAGCCTCCTCGTAGCCGGTCGTCCCGTTAATCTGGCCCGCGAAGAAAAGTCCGCCGATGGCGCGGGTTTCAAAGCTGGTCTTCAGGCAACGCGGGTCGAAGTAGTCGTACTCGATCGCGTAACCCGGGCGCAGGATATGCGCCTGCTCGAGCCCGGCCATCGAGCGCACCAATTCGTACTGCACATCAAAAGGCAGGCTGGTCGAAATGCCGTTGGGGTAGACCTCGTGCGTCGTCAGTCCCTCGGGCTCCAGAAACACCTGGTGGCTGCTCTTATCGGCAAAGCGGTGAATCTTGTCCTCCACGCTGGGGCAATAGCGCGGCCCCACTCCCTCGATCTTGCCGGTGAACATCGGACTTCGGTCCAGGCTGCCGCGGATGATGTCGTGCGTGCGCTCGTTGGTGTGGGTGATCCAGCAGGGAAGCTGCGCCGGATGGTCCGCCGATCGGCCCAGGAAGCTGAACACCGGAACCGCCCCGCCTGCGCCGCCGGGCATTCCGTCCCCGGGCTGCGCGAGGCACTTGGCGTAGTCAATGCTGCGGCCGTCGAGGCGCGGCGGCGTTCCGGTCTTGAGTCTGCCCTGCGGCAGCTTGAGCTCCTTGAGCCGCGCCGACAGGCTCTGCGCAGGAGGGTCGCCGGCGCGGCCGGCGGCGTAATTGGCCATGCCAACATGGATGCGGCCGTCGAGAAATGTGCCGGCGGTCAGCACCACCGTTCTGCTGCGAAAGCGGATGCCAACCTGCGTCACGGCGCCCACGACCCTATCGCCCTCGACCATCAGGTCGTCAACCGCCTGCTGGAAGACCCAGAGATGGGGTTGACTCTCTATGCGCCGGCGGATCGCCGCCTTGTACAAAATGCGGTCGGCCTGCGCGCGGGTCGCACGCACCGCCGGCCCCTTGCTCGAATTAAGGATGCGAAACTGAATGCCGCCCTCGTCGGTCGCTTGCGCCATCGCGCCGCCCAGCGCGTCGACCTCCTTGACCAGATGGCCCTTGCCGATGCCGCCAATGGACGGGTTGCAACTCATTTGCCCCAGTGTCTCGATATTGTGCGTGAGCAACAACGTCCTGCAGCCCATGCGCGCAGCCGCCAGCGCGGCCTCGGTACCGGCGTGGCCGCCGCCGACCACGATGACGTCGAATTCCTGTGGATAAAGCATGGCTGGGGCTGGGTGGGGGCCGGGTTCGCTGGCACGCGCCGGCCGCGCTGCAAAGGCCAGCGCCGATTTTACCGGGAGCGCCTGCGGCCGAGGCAAGCGGACCCGACCGGTCACCGGAAACGCGCACAGCCCATGGCGCCACACGTCCGCCATGCTTTGGGGACAATGGCC
>CAISIP010000304.1 GCA_903885415.1 uncultured beta proteobacterium | reverse complement strand
GGTAGAGAAGCCAAAACACGGTGCCCCACCCCTACCCACCACATGTAACCAAGTGGCCCCGGTCCCAGTCGGGACCAACACTGGCCTAACTGGCGGTGCTGGTTTGCTGCCCGCACCCGACGGGTGATGTGGGCTCGCGCTTGAAGCGCGATGGCCGTGTCGCGCTGTGAAGGAGATTGCGCAGCCATCACCCGCAAAGCCATGCGGGTGCTTCGGACAACATTGAAGGCCACGGGGATTCATGATTCCTGGACTTCGCTCAGGAACACACTGGAAGTGCAGCGGCGCGTGACGACCCGTCTGCGTCGCGCAGACGGTCAGACGATCCATGTGCAAAAAAACGCAAGGGAGCCAGTATCGATAACGACTTACAAAGCGCTGGGGATCACAGCGCCCCCGGTTGGCGTCAACAGCCTGCCCGCCTGACAAGAAGAAAGCGAGCGGAAAAGCGACGCAAAACACCAATTAACGCTAAACCTTTGATCTTTGAAGATATTTTCCGTATTAAACACCGGCGGCGCCAAGCGGAGGAGTTTGCACCTTCAGCATGTCCCAAGCCAATCGGAGCTATTGACCTACGGGTGCGACAAACCCTCCGGTCCGGCTCGCACGAGTTCGTAATCGGCAACGCGAACACCACGCAACAATCTCTCGGTTTCGTCATTTGAGATACCCAACGCCTCCAAGCTTTCGGCTGCCAGTCGCAGGCTGGCCTCAAGCGTCTCGGGGAACGCATACTTCACACCCGCACGGTGCAGGGCGTCGCAGGTGACGAGGTCCCGCGCGCGGGCCACGATGGTGACTTGCGGCGAATGGGACCGGATCAGCGTGGCGGCGCGAATGGCGTGCGGGCCGTCGTCAATCGTCAGCACCACCAACTGGACCGATTGAAGTGCGGCGCTGGTAAACAGTTCGGGGTTGCATATATCACCAAAGAACACCGGATGCCCATCGCTGTGCCAGCGGTCCGCGAGCGCCGCGTCAGATTCAAAGGCGATGTAGGAAATACCGCTGCTACCCAGGATCGTGCCAACGGTGTGACCGACGCGTCCGTAGCCGACAATCACTGCGCGCACGTCCCCATTGGCATGTTCGACCTCAAAGTCGGCGCGTTGACCCGCCGCCGACGCATCGGCGCCATACCGCTGTGCTAGCCACTTGCTAGTCTTGACCAGCAGGGGCGTCAACAGCATAGTGACCGAAATAACCGCAATCGCCGTCACGAAAATTTGATCATTGACCGCTCCAAGCGCCTTGCCCGCACCAAACACCACAAAGCCAAACTCACCACCCTGCGCGAGCAGGAAAGCGACGCGCAAGGCGGTATTGCGTCCGCTACCAAAGGCGAGGCACAGCCCATATAGAACGGCGACCTTTACGCTGATGATGACCAGCACATGCATGACGAATTCATACGGGTGTTGCACCACGGCTGCGACATCGACTGACATTCCTACGGCGACAAAGAACAGACTCATCAGCAAGCCCTTATGCGGCTCCATCGTCGCCTCAATTTGTAGGCTGTAGCGCGAAGTTGAGAGCATCATTCCCATCAGGAAGGCACCCAAGGCCATCGACATTCCTGCGCGATCCATGGCCAGTGCGGCGCCGAAGATGGCCGCAAGCGCGGCCAGGAAGAATGCTTCGCGGTGATTTCGGCGTGCCAGATAGTCAAGAATTCGTGGCACAACATAGCGTCCCACAAAAAGAACCAGCGAAATCATGGCGAGTGCGGTAGCGATCTTTTCCCAAAGCGGCCAACCTGCCGGAAGTGGGCCGGTGTCAACGATGATCGGCACCATTGCCAACAAAGGCACCACCGCCAGGTCTTGCATCAACAGCACGGCGAAAGCGGTCTGACCGTGCTCCGTGGTGATTTCGCCCTGCTCGCGCAACATTTGCATCACGACTGCGGTCGACGACAAGGCGAAGCTGGCACCGATCAACAGCGCGCTCGACCAATTCGACTGGAACATGCGAAAGTAGGCCGCAATGATCAGCGTCGAGATGATCAGCTGGAGTGAACCCAACCCGAACAGCATGCGACGCAAGCCCCACAGTCGGTTGGGCTTCATTTCCAGGCCGATCAGGAACAAGAGCATCACGACCCCGATCTCGGCAAATTGACGCACGCCGTCGACTTCAGTCGTCACATAAGGGCCGGGCGTATGCGGCCCGACGATCACGCCTGTCACCAGCAATCCCAGGATCGACCCTAAGCCGAAATGACGAAACAGAGTTACAGCTGTCGCTGCAACCACCAACAGCAGAACGGCCGAATAAACGAAGGAATGTGGATCCATAGTCGAGTCACCCTCCTATCAAAACTGACATCAATGTAGCCACTGGTGCTGAATTAGGTACACCCCGGCACCCGCCAGGTAGCCCACCAAGGCTAACCCACTGATTTTCTTGACATACCAAAAAAACCGGATTTTTTCCAGACCCATCGCCGCTACACCCGCCGCCGATCCAATGATCAGAATCGACCCCCCGGTGCCGGCACAGTACGCCAGGAACTCCCAAAAAAAGTGATCCGTTGGGTACTGCGTCAGGCTGTACATACCCATGGAGGCGGCCACCAGCGGCACGTTGTCGACAATCGCACTCGCCACGCCGATCACCATCACAATGACGGCCTGATTGCCTATCGTCTGATCCAGCCACTGCGCCAGTGACGTCAAGATGTGCGTGTGCTCCAGTGTGGCAACCGACAGCAAAATGCCGATAAAAAACACCAGCGAGCCCATGTCGATTTTGCTCAGGGCATGCACCAGCGTGAAGTGCTGTTTGGAGTCGTCTTCCTTGCGCCGATGCACCAGGTCGCCCGCTACCCACAAAATGCCCAAACCGAACAAGATTCCCATGAACGGTGGCAGGTGGGTGACGGTCTTAAATGCGGGCACGGCCACCAAAATACCCAGCCCCAAGAAGAACATCAGGTTGCGCTCGAAACCGGTGGTCCGCAGCCCAACCGCTGCCTCCACCCGAGCCGGCGCTATTGCCGTTTGACCGCGCAAGACGTAAGCCGTGATGCCCAGCGGCACCAGC
>CAISIP010000303.1 GCA_903885415.1 uncultured beta proteobacterium | reverse complement strand
GAAGGCACCGACCTGTTTCTCAAGAGCGCGCGCCGCGCGATCGGAGATAAGGCCAAGTTCGACTCGAAGCCGGGGCAGCACGGACGTACATCGGGTGCACGTACTTCGGACTACGGCCTGCAACTGCGCGAGAAGCAGAAGGTCAAGCGCATGTACGGCGTTCTTGAGCGCCAGTTCCGTCGCTATTTCGAGGAGGCGGATCGCCGAAAAGGCAACACGGGAGCCAACCTGCTCTTGTTGTTGGAGTCGCGCCTAGACAATGTGGTCTACCGCATGGGTTTCGGATCAACCCGCGCTGAGTCGCGCCAGTTGGTGTCGCACAAGGCCATCACGGTCAATGGCCACTCGGTGAACATCCCTTCGTACATGGTCAAGGCCGGCGACGTGGTGTCGGTGCGCGACAAGTCGAAAAAGCAAAATCGTGTCGTCGAGGCGCTGCAACTGGCGCAGCAGGTCGGCATGCCGGCCTGGGTCGAGGTCAGCCTCGACAAGGCAGAAGGCGTATTCAAGAAAGCGCCCGACCGCGACCAGTTCGCGGCCGACATTAACGAGTCGCTGATCGTCGAGCTGTACTCGCGCTGATCCAGCACCCGAAATCGTTCCTGAACTGCGGGGCACTGCGGTACAGGTGCTTCACCAGCCTTACCGATGTAACGAATCGGGGGTATTGAGAGGAAGTCTGCATGCAAACTAGTCTGTTGAAACCAAAAACCATCAGCGTCGAGCAGATCGGCGCTAATCGCGCCAAGGTGGCGCTAGAACCCTTCGAGCGCGGCTACGGCCACACGCTGGGCAACGCCTTGCGTCGTGTCCTGCTTTCGTCAATGCCCGGTTACGCGGCGACCGAGGTGACGATAGCCGGCGTCCTGCATGAGTACTCGTCGATCGACGGTATTCAGGAAGACGTCGTCAACATTCTGCTGAACCTCAAGGGCGTGGTATTCAAATTGCACAACCGCGACGAAGTCACGTTGAGCCTGCGAAAAGAGGGAGACGGCATCGTCACCGCAGCAGACATACAGACGCCGCATGACGTTGAGGTCATCAATCCGGACCATGTCATTGCGCATCTGTCGCACGGCGGCAAGCTCGATATGCAGATCAAGATTGAAAAAGGCCGCGGCTATGTTCCGGGAACGATGCGGCGTCACGGCGACGAGCCGACGAAGTCGATCGGCCGCATTGTGCTTGACGCCTCATTTTCCCCGGTCAAGCGGGTGAGCTACACGGTCGAGAGCGCGCGCGTCGAACAGCGGACCGACCTAGATAAGCTGGTCGTCGAAATAGAAACCAATGGGGCCATCTCGGCAGAGGACGCCGTGCGCGCCTCGGCCAAGATCCTGGTCGAGCAGCTGGCGGTCTTCGCGCAGCTCGAGGGCAACGAGCTGGCCGCATTCGACTCGCCTGCGCCGCGCGGCAGCTCGCAGTTCGATCCGATCCTGTTGCGCCCGGTCGACGAGCTCGAACTGACGGTGCGTTCGGCCAACTGCCTGAAGGCGGAAAATATTTACTACATCGGCGACCTGATACAGCGGACGGAAAATGAGCTGCTCAAGACCCCGAATCTGGGTCGCAAGTCGCTCAATGAAATCAAGGAAGTGCTCGCGTCGCGCGGGCTGACCTTGGGAATGAAACTGGAAAGCTGGCCGCCGGCCTCACTCGAGAAGCGTTGATTGAAAGTCCCGCGGGGACAGTGCCACTGGCAGTACCTGATCCGGCTGCCGGCTAAATAATTTTGAATGGAGAAGCACCATGCGCCACGGACACGGACTACGTAAACTCAACCGCACCACCTCGCATCGCCTTGCGATGCTGCGCAACATGATGAACTCGCTGATCGCGCACGAGGCGATCAAGACAACGCTGCCCAAGGCCAAAGAACTGCGTCGGGTCGTGGAGCCGATGATCACGCTGGCCAAGGTGGCTACGGTTGCGAACCGCCGGCTTGCCTTCGACCGACTGCGCGACCGCGACAGCGTCGTCAAGCTATTCGATGTGCTCGGACCGCGTTATCAGGCGCGCCCCGGTGGCTATACCCGAATCCTGAAAATGGGCTTCCGGGTCGGCGACAACGCGCCCATGGCGCTGGTTGAACTGGTCGACCGGCCCGACCTTGCGGAGGCAGCTGTCGAGGACGCAGCGAAGGCCGAATAGGTTACAATCATCCATTACCGCGCGATGGAGCAGCCTGGTAGCTCGTTGGGCTCATAACCCAAAGGTCGTAGGTTCAAATCCTACTCGCGCAACCAAATAAAAAGGTCAGACTTGTTCTGGCCTTTTTTCATTCCGGCTTGTATTTTCGGAGTGTCGGCACAGGGCCATGCGCACAGATCATAGGGCTGCGCCCTAAACATGGGGGCTTGGTCTGCGGCAACTCCACCGATACTGGCGCCATCGTCCAGCGTCGTTCCCAGGAGCCTAAGCCATGTCGGAAGACCCCTCAACGCCTGCCCTTGCCGGCGGCCCGGCCCGCCGGCGCGCCGGGCGTGCCAGCGGCGTCGTCCGTGTTGCGCCATCCACGGCGAAATACCGCAATCTCAGGCACCGTTTCCCGACGACGCCGGTGGTGTCGGAAGACGAATTGGAGGCGATCCACAACGCCTCGCTGACCATCCTTGAAGAAGTGGGGATGGACTTCATGCACGCCGGTGCGCGCGCGATCCTGAAGAAGGCCGGCGCCGAGGTGAGCCCCGATACCGAGCGGGTGCGCTTCGATCGCAACCTGATTCTTGAGGCGATCAGGACCTGTCCCAGCGAGTTCACGCTGCACGCCCGCAACGTGCAGCGCAACCAGCAGATCGGCGGTAAGAACCTGGTGTTTGCGCAGGTCGCCAGTCCGCCGAACTGCTCGGACCTGCAGGGTGGCCGGCGCGCGGGCAACCACAACGACTTTCGCAATATGGTCCGGCTCGCGCAGCGCTACGACGTAGTGCATGCCAGCGGCGGCTACCCGGTTGAGCCGGTCGATATCCATGCTTCCATCCGCCACCTGGATTGCCTGTCGGACATTGCAAAGCTCACCGACAAGCCGTTTCACGCCTATTCGCTGGGCCGGGAGCGCAACCAGGACGCGCTGGAAATAGTCCGCATCGCCCGCGGCATCAGCCGCGAGCAGATGGACCGGGAACCGTCACTTTTTTCCATCATCAACAGCTCGTCGCCGCTGCGCCTCGACACGCCCATGCTGCAGGGCATCCTCGAGATGTCGTCGCGTAACCAGGTCATCATCCTCACGCCTTTCACATTGGCCGGCGCGATGGCGCCGGTGACCATCGCCGGCGCGCTGGTGCAGCAAAACGCCGAGGCGCTGGCCGGCATCGCGCTGACGCAGCTGGTGCGACCGGGGGCACCCGTCGTCTACGGCGGCTTCACATCGAATGTCGACATGAAGACCGGTGCCCCGGCCTTTGGAACACCTGAGTACATGAAGGCGGTTCTCGCCGGCGGTCAGCTGTGTCGCAAGTACGGCATCCCCTACCGTACGTCGAACGTCTGCGCCGCCAACACCGTCGACGCGCAGGCGGCCTACGAATCGGTTTTTTCTCTTTGGGCAGTGATCCAGGGGGGTGGCAACTTCATCATGCATTCGGCCGGCTGGATGGAGGGCGGGCTGACCTGCTCTTTCGAGAAGTTCATCCTCGACGTTGACCTGCTGCAGATGGTCGCCGAGTACCTGACCCCGCTGGACGTCAGCCCGGCCGGCTTGGGTCTGGACGCGGTGCGCGACGTTGGGCCCGGCGGCCATTACTTTGGCACCGCCCACACGCTGGAGCGCTTTGAGACGGCCTTTTACTCGCCGATCATTTCGGACTGGCGCAATTTCGAAACCTGGGAGCAGGCTGGCAGCCCCACCGCGATGCAAAAGGCCAACACGGTCTGGCAAAAGGAGCTGGCCGCTTACGAGCGCCCGCCGATGGATCCGGCGATTGAGGAG
>CAISIP010000302.1 GCA_903885415.1 uncultured beta proteobacterium | reverse complement strand
ATCAGCCCCTCGGTCATGTGCAGGCCAACCGACTGCCCCGATATTTCTTCTATTTCCTTGTACAGGTTGATCGAGTACTGCTGCAACTTGGCTACATTCGGATCGCCGTTGACCGTGTGCATTCCCCCCGCAGCGTGCCAGGTCGAGCCCGATGTCAGTTCCAGGCGTTCGAGGAGGACGACGTCGCGCCAGCCCTTCTTGGTGAGGTGGTACAGGACGCTAGCCCCCACAACCCCACCACCAATCACGACAACCCGGTAGTGCGATTTCATGGACAACTTTTTTCTCCTTGTTTCCCCGCAGGGGCTCTTGCGTTGACTTGCATGCCAAATTCTTTGCCGGCTTCTAGTAACGCTTCCAGCACGAACTCTGCGTATCCCCGAAACACTAACAGTTCAAATTCGCTTTGTGCACTGGCTCGAGAGAGTGTCATTCCGATGTGCCCGAATCGGGTATTCGTGGCGCTGTGCATTGGGAAATGATCCATGCCAAGGTCCAAGCTGCAGTGTTGCGCCAAGACGCGGGCCGCCGCTGGACCGCTCAGCACAAAAGCGGTGCGCGCATGGCTGAGATCGACTACCGTTGCATGTGCGGACATCATTTCCCGCAGCAGACCGGCGGACGGGATGGCGCCCGGCGCGCCGATGAGCTGCCAGATGCCGGGCCCAATATTGCGGATGTCCTTGTCAACACCACGGGTCATGCGATTGGGGTTCGGCAAGCGCAGCCCGACGGCGCTGGCCAGCGCGGCTGCAGCCGTGTCTGACGACTGGGCAAATGCGCTGATTTGCAGGATCGCCAAGGGCCGACGCTCGGACAGGAAAACCGGCGCAGCACCTGTCCATGGAGTCCCCACGCGTTGATCGGCCTGCATATAGGGGTGCGCGGCTATTGCCGATTGGCGTTCCATCACATCAGCCTTTCAATCGACCGTTGTCGGAATCTACAAAAACCGGCGATACCACGCGCACTTGCGTGAATTCTCCCGAAATCGGTGATGCGGCGACCAGCTCTTCACCATAGCGGGAGGCACCGTCTCGAAGGAAGCCCAGCGCAATCGGGTGACCCAAGAAGGCACTGGGTGTCGACGAACTAACGAAGCCCTGCTTGTCCACAAGTGCAGGTTCGCGCGTAGAAAAATCGCTTGCGACCAACTGGCTTCCCGCCCGTATCGTCGATATTCCATCGACCGCCACCAGCCCGATCAAGGCGGGCCTTGACGGGTCAGTCAGGGCGCTGCGCTGTGCCAGCGCTGCACCCTGAAATCCGCCAGACTTGCGCACCAGTTTGCCAAGTCCGAGGTCTGCGGCGGTCGTCCTTCCATCGAGTTCGTTTCCAGCCACATGCCCTTTTTCGATTCGCAGCACACCCATGGCCTCGGTACCGTAAGGCGTGATGCCATAAGGGGCGCCGCAGGCCAGTATCCTTTTCCAGAGTGCCTCGCCGCAATCGGCCCCGATGGCGATTTCATACGCCCGCTCACCGGAAAAACTCATGCGATAGAGCAGCACTGACTCGCCGTCTATGTCTGTTTGTAGCAGGCCCAGGTGGGGGAGTACGGCGTCGGATACATCGCATCGCGGCAGCAGGGCTGCGAGCACGGCGCGCGCTTGCGGCCCGGCTAGCGCAAATTGTGCAAACTGCTCGGTGACGGATACCGCATGGCAGCGCAGGTCGGGCCAGGCGACTTGCAGAAGCCATTCGAGCTGGCTTTGCACTTTTCCGGCGTTTGCGGTGGTCGTCGACAACAGATAGTGCTGCTCGGAAAGGCGAGCCACCGTTCCGTCGTCCATAACGATTCCGTCCTCACGCAGCATTAAGCCGTAACGCAGCTTGCCGATCGCCAGATTGCGGAAATTGTTGCAATAAATCCGCTGGAGGAATTCAGTCGCATCCGGGCCTTGCAGATCAATCTTTCCGAGGGTTCCCACATCAACCAGCCCGACGGCATGGCGAACTGCCAGGTTTTCCCGTCTCCAGGCGGCATCAAATGACTCTCCCTGCAGCGGGAAAGCCTTTGGCCGCAACCAATGACCTACTGTCGTCAACGGGGCACCTTGAAGCATATGCCATGTATGTACGGGTGTGCGTCGAACCGGTGTCTGGTGGGTACCGGTCTCGGCGCCCGCAAACAGGCCAAGGGCCACTGGCGTGTAGGGTGGACGAAACGTTGTGGTGCCCACTGCCGGTATCGCCTCGCCGCGTAGCTCGGCCATGATCGCTAGGCCGTTGACGTTCGATGTCTTTCCTTGATCGGTTCCCATCCCCAGCGTCGTGTACCTCTTCAAATGCTCCACCGAACGATAGCCCTCGCGATGGGCGAGAGCGATATCCTCGACGGTCACGTCATCCTGAATATCTACAAAGCGCTTTCCCTGCGATTGATTCTCGGGGATTTGCCAAAGAGGCTCAGCCCAAGTCGGGCTTTGGGCGGGGCAACTCGGCGCCTGGTGCAGGGAGCCTTCGGGCGCCGAGAACCCGGCCGCCGCCGCTGTGACGATACCGGCCCTATAGCCCTGCGACAGCACCATGTCCAACCTGAACTCGCCGTTTGCCGCGCCAGCAGCCAAAACCGGGCCCTCCGTCTGGGGTATGAAGCCGCCGATGCCACCCTCAAAACTTAGTTTCCCCCCAGACTGAGAAAACAGGTGAACGCTCGGACTCCAGCCGCCCGAACTGCCCAGCAGGTCACACGCAAAACGCCCCAGTCGCGCACCGCCGCGCTCGAATACATCGATCGCTTCGACGGACTTCCCGTGCACTGCGCCAACAATCGCGTTGGCATGATGCCGGATGCCAGCCGCAACCACGCGCTCCACCAACTTCGGGTCGATGCTGCTGCGCGTGTCGACAATTCGCATCGACAGCGCACCTGCTCTGAGGGCGTCGAATGCGCTGCGGTAGGCGTCGTTGTTGTTTGTGAAAATGGTGATATGTCGGCCAGGCAGAACCGCATACTGATTGGCGTAACAGCGCAAGGCAGCAGCAAGCATCACGCCGGGCTTGTCGTTGTCGGCGAACACCAGTGGTCGCTCAATGCTGCCGGTTGCCATGACGACTCGGCAGGCTCGCAGGTGAATCAGGCGCTGTCGTGGTAGGTGAGCCGAAGTCGCACCGAGGTGATCGGTTACGCGCTCGGCGATCGCGATCAGGTTGTGGTCGTAAACGCCAAATACCGTGCTGCGTGCGAGTAGTCGCACATTGGGCATCGCGACCAAGTCCCGCAGCGTCCGGATCGCCCACTCCTCGGCAGGCAGTCCGTCGATGGTGTCGCGTTCCCAAAGCGCTGAGCCCCCGAGCTCGGCCCGCTCGTCGGCCAGAACAACCCGCGCGCCGCTCCGTGCAGCGGCCAATGCCGCCGACAGCCCGGCCGGGCCACTTCCTGCAACCAGCACATCGCAGTGCGCGTACTCGAAGGCATAGCGGTCAGGGTCGGCGACCAACGGCGAGCAGCCCAGTCCGGCGGCCTTTCGAATTTGCTCTTCGTAAAACATCCATAGCCGGGCGGGCCACATGAAAGTTTTGTAATAGAAGCCCGCCGGCATCAACGCTGAAAATCGCTGATTGATGGCGCGCCAGTCGAATGCAAGAGATGGCCAGCGGTTTTGGCTGTATGCCAGCATGCCGTCGTGCAGTTCGGCCATGGTCGCCCGGCTGTTGGGCTCGGTTCGAGACCCCTCGTGCAGTTGCATCAAGGCGTTTGGTTCCTCCGGCCCTGCGCTGTAGATGCCGCGGCGGCGGTGGTACTTGAAACTTCGTCCGACCAGTTTTACCCCGTTGGCAAGCAATGCGGAGGCGAGGGTATCCCCGGCAAATCCCTGGTACGACTGGTTATCAAAGCGGAATTGCAGGGGGTGGCTACGGTCGATGCGGCCACCCGCAGGTAGTCGATAGATTTGCCCGGTGCTCATGTTGCTGCCTTACTGGCGCTAGTCCGCGCCGGGCTGACGTTGAGCACCTCATGCGTGCGTGTATCGCGTTCGATCGCCAGCAACTGCCGGCAGCCATGGTTATGGTGCCACCATTCCATGTGCGGGCCGCAGGGGTTGTCGCGGTCGTAGACATATCGCTGCCAATCCGCAGTGCTTGCGTCCAGCATGGGAACGGGTGCCATCTCGCGGACATAGGTAAATTCAGATTGGTCGCGTAGACCACAAAAACTACAGTTGATTTTCTGCATGGATCAGTGTCGCGGTATCAATGCCACTGCGCGGTCGGCCCGGCACCTTTGTCGTCGATGACCGCTCCGGTTTCGAAGCGCTCCAGCGAGTGTGCGCGGTTGAGTTCATGGGGCGCGTCGTTCGCCAGCGTATGGGCAAAGACCCATCCCGATGCGGGAGTCGCCTTGAAGCCGCCGTAGCACCATCCGCCATTGATGTAGAAGTTGTCGATCGGTGTCTTGGCAATGATTGGACTGCCATCAAGCGTCATGTCCATAATCCCGCCCCAGTGCCGGAGCATGCGCACGCGAGACAGGATGGGAAACATTTGCAGCCCCGCCGATACGGCCTCTTCAATGATTGGCAGATTCCCCTTTTGTGAATAACTAGGGTAGAAATCCAGGTCGCCCCCCATCACGAGCTCGCCCTTATCGGACTGGCTGATGTAGAAATGCCCGGCACCGTAGGTCACAACGGTGTTCAGAATCGGCTTGAGCGGCTCCGACACGAAAGCCTGCAATACATGGCTCTCTATAGGTAGCTTGAGTCCTGCCATGGCCGCGAGTCGACCTGTATTCCCGGCGACCGCTATGCCGACCTGGCCGGCCTTAATGCGGCCCCGGGAGGTGTCCACGGCGACGATCCGGTTGCCCTCGCGGATCAGCCCCTGTACCTCGCAGTTTTGGATGATGTCCACGCCGAGATCGGAGGCCGCCCGTGCATACCCCCAGGCTACGGCGTCATGGCGGGCAGTTCCGCCTCGGCGTTGCATCAGCCCCCCCAGCACGGGAAAGCGGGTATTTTCGGAGCAGTCCAGGTGCGGTACGAAGCGGGCAATTTCTTCCCGGCTCATCCATTCGGCGTCAATCCCATTGAGCAGCATTTGATTTCCGCGCCGGAAATACTGGTCACGCTGCGACTCGGTGTGCGCCAGATTCAAAACCCCACGGGGGCTGAACATGACGTTGTAGTTGATCTCCTGCGACAACTGTTCCCACAGCTTCAGCGACCACTCGTAAAAATGCGCGTTCGCGTCGAGCATGTAATTCGATCGAATAATCGTCGTGTTACGTCCGGTGTTGCCGCCACCGATCCAGCCCTTTTCAAGAACCGCCACATTTCGGATGCCATGGTTCTTGGCGAGGTAAAAAGCAGTCGCCAGTCCGTGTCCGCCGCCGCCGACAACGATGACGTCATAGTGCTTCTTCGGCGCCGGATCTCGCCAAGCCAGCGGCCAGTCCAGGTGCCCGCGAAGGGCTTGCTTTGCCAGGGAGAAGACCGAATAGCGCATGCGCGAAGTATCGAAGCCGTTGCGCCACTCCTGCAAGCACATTCACACCGCATGCCAATGAGTATGATTTATAATAATACTTATGCGTTCAAAAAAAATGGAAACCCACATCGGCGCGGCATTGGATCCTGGCGAAAGGCAGACGCAAGCCCTGTCCATCGGCAGCTTGGAGGCCATTCTGGCTGTTGCGGCCACTGGCAGTATGTCGGCCGCGGCACAGCGCTTGCGCTGTAGCCAGTCTTCGGTGTCTCAATTGGTGTCGCATGCCGAAGTGAGCATGGGTTGCGCATTGTTTGACCGTTCGCGCCGGCCCTTTCGTACGACTCGGGAGGGTGGCGAGTTGAGCCGGCAGGCAGCGCGCATATTGCATGATCTCCGCGCTCTGCCGCAGCGGGTTGCGGCGCTGAGCGATCGTCCGACTTTGCGCATTGCAATGATCGACTCGTTTGCAGACACTTTGGGGCCCGACCTGATCCGGTTTGCTGCCCAGAGCGTCGGTGACTTGTTCGTAACCCAAGGTCAAACCCCGGCGCTTGCACTGGATCTGCTGGAGCGACGGGTGGACCTCATTGTGTCTGCCGACACGCTCGACGAGTACGACGGCCTATCGAGAATTTCACTGTTGAAAGAGAGCTTGGTGCTACTGATGCCGGAGCGGGGTGGTCGTGCGGCGCGTGCGCGCTCGGTGGTCGACCTAGCAGGAGAACTGCCGTTCATTCGTTACAACATTCGCTCCTCGATAGGTGTCATGGTAGAGCGTTATTTGCGGGTGGCGCGAGTGCCTGCTGCACGGCGTATAGAGGTCGATAACGCGGTGATGATGTGCACACTCATCGCCAGCGGGGTGGGATGGGGAATCACTACGCCCCTATGCGTGTTGCAGGGACTGGGGCGATTCGACGGTGTTGCGGTTCGCAAGTTATCGGCGCCGGTTCCCTTGCGGGAAATAACGATCGTTACGCGTGAGGGCGAATGGGAGGAGGTCGCGGCTAAACTGGCTGCGGAGTCGCGTAGGCTGTGGGGCGAGAAATTCTTCCCGCAATTGATGGGTGCCGTGCCCGAACTTGCAGCTGAAGTCAGTCTGTCGGCGTAAGTGCATGGATGGAATCAAGGTCTGCTGGCGCCATTGGGCTGGGAGCCGTGGCAAATCATGCGCCCGCCAGAGTTCCTGAGCAGGCGCCTAGTATTATGTGTAAGAATAGTGGCTGACAGCCGTCGGCTGCTTGGCGCGGTACGGATAGGCGCTTCTTCACGCGCAGCGCAAAACCATAGAGGATTGATATGCAACACAAAAGTGTCTTGGGGCGGAAATGGGTTGGGCTTTTGGCCGGTCTCATGGTGACGGCTTCAGGGATGGTCTTGGCCCAGGTCGACACCATGGCAAGTATTAAGCAAAAGGGCAAGATGGTGGTGGGCGTCAAGGCCGACTACAAGCCTTTCGGCTACACCGACCCTTCCGGAAAGATCGTGGGTCTTGAGATTGACTTGGCAAATGACCTCGCCAAACGGATGGGCGTACAAATCGAACTCGTCCCTGTGGTGGCGGCGAATCGGATGGAATTTGTAAAACAGGGCCGCACCGACCTGATGATCGCGACGATGGCCTACAAGCCGGACCGGGCCGAAGTCGTTGGGATACCACAGCCTTTTTATTACGCTGGCGCAGCCACCATTTTTGGCAAAAAAACGTCGGGACTTAAGAACTGGGCTGACCTAAAAGGCAAGCCTGTTTGTGCGATTCAAGGCGCTTATTACAATCGAAAAACCGGCGAAGAGTTTGGCGCCCAGTTGGTGGTTTTCAAAGGGGTAACAGAGGCGATGGCGGCGCTTGAAGCGGGTAACTGTGTCGGGACCGTTTTTGACACAACCTTCTTTGCCGGAATCATGGGTGACGCCAAGTGGTCCGACTATGCGATGGTGGTGCCGGCGATTGACCCTGAGCCCTGGGGGCTGGCAGTCCGCAAGGACGACGCCAAGTTTATGGCCTATGTCACCGAGGTGAGTAAAGACTGGCACAAGACGGGCTTCATACTGGAACTCGAGAAGAAGTGGGGGATTCCGCTGTCCCCCTTTTTGCTCGAGCAGCAGGCTAAGTTCAAGTAGCCCACGGCGCAGCGGTTGATCGACGGCCGCTCGGTAGAAGTTAGACGTGCTTCCCATGCAGTTGGCGAAAGAACGGTACGCGACTCGTAGGCGGTTGCACCGTGGATGAAGTCGCTGCTTGGTTCAAATGGCTGCATCAAGTCAGCGGGATCAAGCTGACTATTTTTTACGACAACTACGACAGGTCCCGCTTCCTAGAGGGCTTTGGCACGACCTTAAAGCTTTCTGCCTACTGTCTGGTTCTTAGTCTTGCGCTTGGTGCGCTGACGGCGTGGGCTTGCGGGTCACGCAGGCGCTTACTGCGCAGCGCTGCGAATGGGTTTGTCCAGTTCTTTCGGAATACGCCGCCGCTGGTCCAGTTGTATTTCTGCTACTTTGCCCTTGGCCCCTTGCTGCCAAAAGTCGGTGGCGAACCTTTGCTCGGTTCATTGGGTTGGGCCATTGTTTCATTGACCTTGCTTGAGGCCGCTTTTGCCGCAGAAATATTCCGGGCCGGTATCGAAGCGGTTCCTAAGGCGATGATCGAGGCGGCGCAATCCCTCGGCTATTCGCGCACGCAGATTTTTCGGGTGATTGTGTTTCCTTTGGCGCTACGCGTCACCATGCCGGCCATGACCAACAATCTGGTCAATCTGGTCAAGACGACGACGCTGGCCTACGCGATCGCGGTGCCGGAGCTGCTGTACATGTCTGCGCAAATTTGGTCTGAGCAGGTAAATGTGCCGGAAATGATGGTGGTTCTGTTGATCACCTATGTTTGTATCGTCGGCGCGATAAACCAATTCATGCAGTGGCTTGAAGGCCGCTTGCGGGTGCCGGGGTTTGGGCAATGAGGCGATCAGCGGGACATTTGGATGTATTGCTTCCGCTACGGCTTGGGTCGATACCGGAGCGATCGGGCGCTCGTTCGAGTGGAGGCGGCTTGTTTGTGGCCCGCACGGGCATATTTCTACTGATGGCGCTGGTCACCTCAGTGGCTTGGACCCAAGTGCAAGCCAAAGTTGACAACGCCAGCGTGGTGGAATTGCTGATCAAGTGGACGCCGTTGCTATTGCAGGGTTTCTACTTCAATCTCATCATCAGTCTGCTGGCTATGTTGCTAGGAACGGGCGCCGGATTACTACTCGGATTTGCGCGGATTTCGCTATTGGCTCCTGTGCGGGCGGGTTCCTGGATCGTCGTGCAATTTTTCCGAAACGCGCCATGGTTGGTGCTGCTCTTTTTCGTGATGTTTTTGCTCCCTTTCGAGTTTCGTGTCGCGGGCTTGACCATACCGTTTCCGGACTGGATCAAGGCTACCTTCGGTCTCGCTTTACCGATCATGGCGAACATGGCCGAGATAGTCCGTGGCGCGGTACAGTCGATTCCAACGGCGCAATGGGAGGCGGCGCGGTCGCTCGCGTTTTCGCGCAGACAAATACTGTGGCAAGTCATTCTTCCGCAGTGCATCAAGCGGATGTTGCCACCCTGGATGAATTGGTACGCCATCCTGACGATGGCTACTACCTTGGCATCGGTGGTGGGTGTGAGCGAGGTCATGACCATCACTGGGCGTATTACGGCTGCGGAAGCACGGACCGATCTGCTGGTACCCATTTACAGCTATGTGCTGTTATGGTTTTTTATCTATTGCTACCCGATCGCGTGGTGGACCCGGCGTCTTGAATTGCGCTACGCTGAACGCTGATACAGGACCGATATGGACCTTCGCGGTTTTCTGATCGAGCACGGGATGTTCCTAGACTGGCATGAACACCCCGCTGTGATGACTTGCGCGCAATCTGATCACCTGGTTCCAGCGCTGCCGGGCGCCAAAGCGAAGAACTTATTCTTGCGCGGAAAGAAAGGCCTGCGTTCTTTGCTGGTAACGGCGCCAAGCGATCGACATGTCGACTTGCGTCTTCTCGGCGATATGCTGGGCCTAGGGCGACTCGGATTTGCTTCTCCTGAACGCCTCCAGGAATGTCTGGGCGTTACGCCTGGCTCGGTCAGCTTGCTTGCACTGGTCAACGATACAGCGCACGCTGTCGATTTTGTGATGGACCGCAGCTTATGGGAGGCCGACGCCATTCAAGCGCACCCGCTTGTCAATACGGCGACCTGTGTCATTCCGCACGAGGATCTGGTTCGCTTCTTGGCCATCACGCGACACCCAGCCAGGGTATTGGACATACCCGTTCAGCTTGAGACTTTGGAAACACCATGAGCATTTCTCCTGAAAGCATAGCTGCCGTGCGCGTGGTTGACGTGCATAAAGCCTTCGGTTCGGTTGTGGTGCTGCGCGGCATTTCGTTGGAGGTGCAGGCGGGCGAGGTCGTTTGTGTCATCGGACCCTCAGGGTCTGGGAAGTCCACGCTGCTGAGGTGTATCAACGGATTGATACCCGTGGATCGTGGTGAGGTTTTCGTGGGAACGCATGCCGTTCACCGATTGCGATCGGACCGTGAAATGATTGCCTTGCGCAAAGAGGTGTCTATCGTCTTTCAGCAGTACAACCTTTTCCCGCACAAGTCGGCGCTGGAAAACATCATGATGGCGCCTTTGCAGGTGCTTGGACAAGACCGGCATGAGGTCGAGGAGCGTGCGCGGTCGCTGATGCGAAAAGTGCGTTTGGCAGGAAAGGAAAATAGCTACCCGGGAGAACTTTCCGGTGGCCAGCAGCAGCGTGTGGCCATTGCGCGCGCGCTCGCGATGCGACCGTCGGTGATGCTTTTCGATGAGGTGACTGCGGCGCTTGATCCGGAAACCCGCAAAGAGGTTCTGTTAACCATTCGCGAACTTGTGGACGATGGGTTAACTTCCATCTTGGTGACCCACGAAATGGCCTTCGCGCGTGAGATCGCCGACAAGGTGTTCTTCACCGATCAAGGAGTCATCGTTGAACAGGGGCCTCCAGCACAAATATTTGGCCAACCGAAAATGGATCGCACCCGCGCGTTTCTCGAGCAAGTTTTGTAATGAATCTGCGTGATCCACGCAACCGGTCAGCATAGGCGCACTGCTGACTCCCCCCTTTTTTTTGAGAGCAGGTCTTGTCGCGGATGTGGCATGCCCCGCATCGACATGTTGGGCTCAGATGCGCGATACTGCGGCTGTAGATTTTTGCAAGACCTCATCGAGCCGAGACCCGCATGTCTGACCCCAAAATTTCAGCGATCACGCGTCTTCGCCGCAACGCGTTCGCACTCCTGCTAGGTTGCCTCACCCTGGGCGCGGCGGCGCAGGCCCCAACGGGCGGCGCTGGCGCTGGGCAGACTGCTGCTGCGCCAGCCGTGGCCTGTCCGGCGATCCTGAAGCACCAGTTCAAGCGGCTGCAGGACGACGCGCCGCAGGACCTCTGCCAGTATGCGGGAAAGGTGATTTTGGTGGTCAATACGGCGAGCTACTGCGGTTTTGCCGGGCAGTTCGAGGGGTTGGAAAGCCTGTACGCCAGACTGGCGCCCAAGGGCCTGGTGGTGCTGGGCTTTCCGTCCAACGACTTCGGCAAGCAGGAGCCCGGTGAAAGCAAGGAAACAGCCGACTTCTGCTTCAATACCTACGGCGTCAAATTTCCGATGTTTGCCAAGACGGCGGTGGTCGGAAAAGAGGCGAACCCGCTTTATGTCGCGTTGGCCAAGGCCAGCGGCAGGGCTCCGAAATGGAATTTTCATAAGTACCTGATAGACCGCAAGGGCCGGGTGGTTGACAACTACCTCAGCCTGACCGGTCCGGATTCCCCGATGCTGGTCGGGCAGATACAGCAGGCGCTGGACGCCCGGTGAGCGTTGCCTGTATGCGGAAGTCCCAGTGCGGGCCACGGAGGACTCGACGCGCAAATGGGTGAGCGTTTTCCGACGCCGTCGCGCGAAGAAATCGCGCTGTTGGAGCCCTTCGAACGCATCGGGATCGACCGCGTTAGTCTGGTATCTACCGGGTCGCAGGCGCGGCGCGCCCTCGACGCGCTGGTCGGTGCTGCGGTGCTCGGTTTTGACACCGAATCGAAGCCGACATTTGCCAGAAACGAGCTGTCCGAAGGTCCGCATATCGTGCAGCTTGCCACCTTGGAGCACGCCTATGTTTTCCAGCTGGCCGAGTCCGGCTGCCGCGAAGCCGTCGCGCAACTGCTCTCGGCGCAGGGTCTGACCAAGGTCGGTTTTGGTCTGGGCGATGACCGCCGGCGCATCGTCAGCAAGCTCGGCGTCGAGCCGCAGGCGGTGGTCGATCTCAACGATATTTTCAGGCGCAACGGTTACCGCACCGACATGGGGGTCCGCGGTGCGACTGCGGTGGTGTTCCAGCGGCGCTTCATCAAGTCGCGCAAGGCGACGACATCAAACTGGGCCCATCCACGGCTGAGCGAGTCGCAGCTACTCTACGCTGCCAACGACGCCTGGGCGGCGCTGCGGATCTACCGTGCCCTGGGCGAACGGCCAGCTACTGCCGCGCCCTGAGCGTATAGATCTTGGAGAGCCGCGCCCCGGCGAGCATGCTGCGCAGGGTGCCGGCGCCGCTGCCACCGGTTGCGCAGTTGAAGCCAGTCACCCGATCAGCCGGCGCACTATTAGCCGGAAACTTTTCCCAGCAGCAGGTACTCCATCAGGGCCTTTTGT